>CAZCIJ010000073.1:10409-11850 GCA_964498265.1 uncultured Gaiellales bacterium
CTGCGACCGGTGGTCAACGACGAGCAGCTCGCAGTGCTGCGGCTCCTGGTCGCCCGTCGCCTTGGTTGTCCTGCTTCGTTCGTCGCTCTCGGACGCAGGAGGGGCGACGACGAGCGGCTCCGACGGCTCGGTGGACGCGACGACCGCCGGGGTCTCGTCCTGCGTCGGCGGCTCGTCGGTGAAGACGTCGCCTCCGAGCTGGGGCCCGACCGTCGCGATCGTCACCACGGTGACGGCCGTCGCCGCCTTCGTCGCGAACGGGAGCGAGATGACCTTGGCCACGACTGCCCCGACCGCCGTCGCCGCTGCGCCGGCGACGCCGAGCGCCGTGGCGGCGTCGAGATCGCCGTCGCGCGAGAAGCTGGCCTTGAGCGCCAAGGGGATGGCGACGGCGCTTGCCGCATAGCGGGGCACCGTGCGCACGCTGTCGCGCAGGCGGCGCCTGGCGCGGAAGAGCAGCGACTCCACGACCGGCACCGAGACCGAGAGGGTCGAGGCCACCTCCTCGTACGACAGTCCCAGGAAGTCGCGGAGAGCCACTGCCTCGCGCTGGCGGGAGGGCAGCTCGGCGATCGCGGCGGTGAGCGCCGCCAGCTCGGCGCGCCGCTCCGTCTGGTCGACGAGGTCGCTCGGATCCGGGAGCTGCTCGCCGACCTCCTGCTCGAGCGGCAAGGGAGCGCGCATCCGCCGCCGGATCCGCGCGCGGCACTCGTTGCGCGCGATCGCGGCCAGCCACGGACCCGGGTCGCGCGGCTCGGTGCCTCGCAGCAGGCTGCGGTAGGCGGAGACGAACGTCTGCTGGGCCGCATCCTCGGCCTCGTGGTGGTCTCGAAGCAGCAGCCGGCAGAGGCCGAGCACCATGGCGGCGTGCTGGTCGAAGAGCAGCGCAAGCCGGGCAGCGACGGCTCGCCGGTGGGCCCTCGCGCTCGCGAGCGAGCCAGGCGCGGTCATCGCGTCTCGCCTCGGGAGGTGTGGTGAGGACAGCGGCGGACCATGCCCGACCGTAAGAGTACGGCCTCGGACGGAAGCTTGCATCCTCGGTGCCGCCGCATGGGGAGGGATCGCCGGGGCCAGAGAGCGCGCGCGCCCAGAGCCCGTCCGGGTTCGGGCGCCGTCGGGGCGGCTTTCCGACAGATGTCTCGAAGCTGTGTACAATGCCGCCCTGCTTCGAGCCGGGGGACCTTCGATCTCGCCGGCTCTTCCCGTTCCAGGGGGCGAGTCGTTGCGGCGGTAACGAGGAAGGCGAGGTCAATGCTCACAGTCGACATCTCTCTGCCCGACGTCGAAGAACTGCACAAGCTCGTGCACGAGGGGCTCGAGAAGGGATTCCTCACCTACGACCTGTCGAGGCGGGAGGCCACGTTCCACCCCGTTCCGGTGAGACCGGTGGTGGCTCTGGCGCCCATCCGCGTGCCCGCGGCCGGACCCGGCCGCCTTCTCG
>CAZCIJ010000074.1:0-11847 GCA_964498265.1 uncultured Gaiellales bacterium
AGCCTCTAGTTCGCGCTGTTGTAGACGAAGGCGACGACGATCGTCGCAACGAGCATGGCGGCCGCGACGAGGAACAGGACGATCCCGAGACGGTTGTTGCGGCGTGCGAGCTCGTTCTCGTCCATCGGCGGCTACGACAGCACGATCGGATCGACGGCCATGGCCACGAACAGCAGCGCCAGGTAGGTGAGCGAGAACGAGAAGACGCTCCGGGCGCGTGCCGGCGTGGTGTCCTGCAGGAGCCACGCAGACAGCGCGAGAAACCCCACGCCCAGCGCGACCGCCGCTCCCAGGTAGAGCCAGCCGAGCTCCCCGAGCAGGAACGGCAGCAGGGTGATCCCGACGAGCAGCACGGTGTAGCGAAGGATGGAGAGGGCCGTCGAGCGGTCGCCCCGCACGACCGGGAGCATCGGCACCCGTGCCGCCTCGTACTCGCGCCGGATCAGCAGGGCGAGCGCCCAGAAGTGGGGCGGGGTCCAGTAGAAGACGATGAGGAAGAGGAACAGCGCCGGCAGCGCCAGGTTTCCCGTCGCCGCCGCCCACCCGACGACGGCTGGGATCGCGCCGGCCGCGCCGCCGATGACGATGTTCTGCGGCGTCGCGCGCTTCAGCCAGCGGGTGTAGACCAGCACGTAGAAGAGGTTCCCGAAGACGGCGAGCAGGGCGGCGAGGACGTTCACGAAGCTCGTCAGGACCACGAACGAGAGCGCGGAGAGCGCGAGCCCGAACTCGAGCGCCCGCTCCGGCGCGACACGGCCGGCGGCCACGGGGCGGCGGTCGGTGCGTCGCATGTGCTTGTCGATGTCGGCGTCGAGCAGGTGGTTCAGCGCGGACGCGCCTCCGCAGGCGAGCGCGAGCCCGACCAGCGTCGCCGCGAGCAGCCCGAGCGGGGGCACGCCCTCCGCGCCGACGAACATCCCCGTCACGGCGGTCAGGAGCAGGAGCACCATGATCCGCGGCTTCGTGAGGGTGACGTAGTCGCGCCACGGCACGGGCCAGAGCCGGAGCGCGCCCGCCGGGCGGAGCGTCAGGGCGCAGGCGACCGTGGACGCGGCCAGCGAGATCGCACCCAGCGCGACGTGGAGCCCTTCGAGCCAGCTCGCCTCGGTGAGCGCGACCAGCCCGCCGAGCCCGATCTCGAGGGCGAAGACCGCGAGCGACAGGGTCGCGGCCGCGACGAACGCCGGGCGCTCGCGGTGCGAGAGCCAGGCGGCGCAGGCAACGGCGAGCACGAGCGCGAGCGTCCCCAGGACGGCTCCATTGTGCGAGCGAGCCCACTCGCCCGTCGCGACGACGACCGCAGTGCCGCCGACGGCGAGGAGCGAGGACAGCCGAAGCCAGAGCCCCGGCGCCGGGTGCCGGCCTGCGCGGACGGCGCCCGGGTCAGCCATGCTCCTGCTTTCGGAGACGGAGCCGGAGGTCGCGGAGGGGCCGCGGGCTCGAGACGTAGGGAACGCGGTCGAAGTTGTGCGCGTCTGGAGGCGACGCCGCATACCACTCAAGGGTATCGGCGCGCCACGGATCGTTGCCGACCCGCGGCCCCGCCCGCCAGCTCTTGATCACGTTGGCGAGGAAGAGGACGATGGCGAGGGCCATGAGCCAGGCGCCGATCGTCGAGACGAGGTTGTACGTCTCGAACAGCCCTTCGCGATCGTACGTGTACACGCGCCTCGGCATGCCGAGGAGCCCGAGCATGTGCTGGGGCACGAACGTGAGGTTGAAGCCGACGAAGAGCAGCCAGAAGTGCAGCTTGCCGAGGCGCTCGTCGTACATGCGTCCCGTCATCTTCGGGAACCAGTAGTACAGCCCGGCGAAGATGCCGAACACCATCCCGGCGAACAGCGTGTAGTGGAAGTGCGCCACGACGTAGTAGCTGTCGTGGACCTGGTAGTCGACGGGGAAGTTCCCGACCACGATGCCGGACAGCCCGCCGAGGATGAAGAGGCCGATCATCCCCAGCGCGAACAGCATCGGCGTCGGGAACGTGAGGTTCCCCCGCCACAGCGTCGCGATCCAGTTCAGGATCTTCACTCCGGTCGGGACCGCGACGAGGTACGTAGCGACCATGAAGTAGCCGTTCAGAGACGCCGAGAAGCCCACCGTGAACATGTGGTGGGCCCAGACGATCATCGAGATGAAGGCGATCGCCAGGCTCGAAAACGCAACCGCCCGATAGCCGAAGATGGGCTTCCGGGCGAACACCGGAAGGACCTCCGAGATCACCCCGAACGCCGGCAGGATGAGGATGTAGACCTCCGGGTGCCCGAAGAACCAGAACAGGTGCTGGTAGAGGATGGCGCTGCCGCCTCCGTCGGGAAGGAAGAAATCCGCCCCGACCTGGCGGTCGAGGATGAGCAGGAGGAGAGCGCCGGCGATGACCGGGACCGTGAGGAGGATGAGGAGGCCCTGGGCGACGACCGACCAGACGAAGAGCGGCATGCGCGTCCACGTCATGCCGGGGGCGCGCATGTTGGCGATGGTGACGAGGAAGTTGATCGTGCTGAGAAGCGAGGAGATCCCGACGAGGTGGAGCCCGAGGATCCAGAGGTCCTGGCCGATCTGAGGGCTGTACTCTGGCCCCGAGAGCGGCGCGTACGCCGTCCAGCCGGAGAAGGCCGCGCCGCCGTCGGCGCCGAAGCTCGAGAGCAGGACGATGGCGCCGAACACGTAGATCCAGAGCGAGGCGGCGTTGAGCCTCGGGAAGGCCATGTCCCGCGCTCCGATCATCAGCGGAACGACGTAGTTCGCGATGCCGGCGAGCATCGGCATGGCGAAGAGGAAGACCATCACCGTGCCGTGCATCGTGAGCAGCGCGTTGTAGCTGTCCTGCGTCGCGATCTCGGCGTTCGCCGAGGCGAGCTGCAGGCGCATGATCAGCGCCATGATCCCGCCGGCGACGAAGAACGCGAACGAGCTCCAGATGTAGAGCAGTCCGATGCGCTTGTGGTCGACGGTCGTCAGCCACTGGACGACGGCACCGTCCTTCCAGCTCGGGACGACCGGCTCCGCGCGCACCGCCATCAGCACTTACCCTCCTGCTCCTCCGGTGGCCGCCGGAGGCGGAGCGAGCCCGGTCTGCACGAGGTAGTCGACGAGCGCGTCGAGCTGCGTTGCGGGCCAGCCCTGGGATACCGGGGGCATGAACCCGGGAATGCCGGGGTTGTCCTGACCCGTGGCGAGCAGCTGTGCGAGCGTCTGCTCGTTCGAGAGCGTCGAGTTCCCTGCGATGCGCGGACCGTAGCCTCCCTGCCCGTCGAGGCCGTGGCACGGCGCGCACACGCCCTCCCACGTCTGGCGTCCCAGCTCCGAGGCTCCCTCTGCCTGCGCAGAGGCCTCGGCGGCGAGCCACGCGTCGAACTCGGCCTCGGGCAGGGCCTCCACGCGCGTGTACATGACGGCGTGCTGGACGCCGCACAGCTCCGCGCACTGCCCGCGGAAGGCACCGGGCTCGCGAATCGTGAAGTCCAGGTAGTTCGTGCGCCCGGGGACGGCGTCGCGCTTGCCCGTCAGCTCGGGTACCCACCAGCTGTGCACGACGTCCGGCGAGGTGAGCTCGAGCCGCAGGGGCCGGTCGACCGGAAGCCTGACCGTGTTCACCGCCACGACGCCGTTCGGGTACGTGTACTCCCAGTAGAAGGTGTGCGCCGCGATCTGGACGACGAACGGGTCCTCGTCGGGCTTGGGGTTCGCCTGCACGCTCGGCACCTTGACGATCGTGACGACGAGGATCCCGACGAGGATGGCGAACGGAATCACGGTCCAGATGAGCTCGAGTCTCGTGTTGCCGTGGATCTGGGGTCCCTCCTCGAGCGCGTCGGCGCCGCGTCGCCGGCGGAACCGGACGATGAACCACACGAGCGCGCCCTCGACGAGGATGAAGACGGCGGCCGTGATGCCGATCACGATCCAGTAGAGCTCGTTGATCGTGCTTCCGCTCTCGGTCGCCGAGTCCGGCGGCGCGATCCCGCCGTTTCCCGCCCACGCCGAGCCCGAGAAGGCGAGGCCGAGCCCGCAGAGAATAGCCACGAGGAAAGGCCTGCCCACCGCGCGCGATTCTATTGAGGGTCGCGGAGAAGAGCCACTTCGAGGCGTGCGTCGCAAGCGCCTCGGCGGCTACGATCTGACCGATGGGCGAGGGCTCGACAGTGCCGCTTCCGGCCAACGTCCGCGAGCCCTTCGAGGTCTACGTAAACGGAGTGCCGCAGCGGCGCGGACGCGATTACGAGGTCGAGGGCCGGACGCTCTCCTTCGCCCGGCCGCTCGCGAAGGAGGGACGGCTCGGACCCTGGCGCTGGCTGTCGATGTTCCTGGGCATCGCCGGGACCTATCGCAAGAACGACTCGGTCGACGTCGTCTACGAGGTGGAGGGCCGCAAGGTCGTTGCGACCGGGCTGCCGATCCTCCCGCCGGAGCCCACGTTCTAGGGGCTGTCCGGAAACGCCGGTGCGTTCGAGACTCACGCGCCGCCTCCGGGCGTGGCGGGGCTTCCGGACAGCCCCCTCGAGCGCGCGGGGACGAACCCCAGCGGACGAGGAAGCGCGTGACGCGGTGCATCCTCTATCCGGCGAGGCGCTCGGGGACGGCCCCGTCGGAAGCGACCGCGAACGCGGTCGGGACGACGGCGATGCCGTACTTGCGCGCGAGGTGCGGATCCCGCGAGACGTCGACCGCGACGACGAGCCTGCCCTCGGCCGCCAGCCGTCGCTCGAGCGCGCGGCAATCCGTGCAGAGGGGGTGCGTGAACTGCACGACGACGTCGCGCCGGCCTGCCGCTCCCAGCTCGGCGAGGTCGATCCGCGCGAGGTGGCGGCGCCGGACTCCGCGGAGCCGGGCTCCGATCCGGTAGGCCTCGCAGCCGACGCAGAGCCCCGAGACGGCCGCGAGGAGCGCGAGCGCTGCAACGAGCGAGCCGAGGGCGGCGGCGAGCGTGCCGAGGCCGAGGCCTCCGCTTATCGCCGCCGTGGTGAGGACGACGGCGCCGACGAGGTTCGCGAACCTGGGCGGGCGCGCATCCTCGATCGGACCCTCGCCGATCCGCGGCTGGACGAGCTCGAAGTAGGCGAGGCACGGCAGGCAGAAGCGGCGGCCGAGGACGAGCCCGGCCGCCAGCTGGGCGGCCAGGATGGCAAGCAGCGGCCACCATCCGGTCGCGACGGCGACGAGCGAGAGCGTGCCGATGACCGCCTGGTTGAAGCGCGGGGCTCGCGCGTCGATGACGTCGGTGTCATCGTAGGGGTCGGCCGTCCTGTGCTTCATTTTCGATAGTTATACCAAGATACGGTCATGGCCAGGGTCTACGTCACCCGGCGGCTCCTGCCCAGGGTGATCGCCGAGCTCGATCGGTGTTTCGAGGTCGTCGTCCGCGACGACGAGTGGCCTCCGTCCCGGGCGGAGATGCTCCGCGAGGCGGCCGGCATGGACGGGCTGCTCGTCATGTCGAACGACCGTGTCGATGTCGAGCTGCTCGACGCCGCAGGCCCGCAGCTTCGCGTGGTCGCGAACTATGCCGTCGGCTACGACAACGTCGACGTCGACGCGGCGACGCGACGAGGCGTCGTCGTCACGAACACGCCCGACGTGCTCACGCGCGCCACGGCCGAGCTCACGCTCGCGCTGCTCCTCGACCTCGTCCGGCGGGTCACGGAGGGCGATCGCTTCCTGCGCGCTCGCAGGCCCTGGATCTGGTCGCCGACGTTCATGCTCGGCGCCGGGCTCTCGGGCAAGACGCTGGGCGTCGTCGGCCTCGGCCGCATCGGCCGCGAGGTCGCCCGGCTTGCCGAGGCGTTCGACATGCGGGTGCTGTACGTCGCGCGCCACACGGCGGAAGACGTCGCCTACGAGCGCGTCCCGCTCGAGGAGCTGCTCTCGGTCGCGGACGCCGTCTGCCTGCACTGCCCGCTCACCGACGAGACGAGGCATCTCATCGACGCGAAGGCGCTGCGGACGATGCGCGCGGACGCGGTGCTCGTCAACGCCAGCCGAGGAGCCGTGGTCGACGAGGCAGCGCTCGTCGAAGCCCTCCGTACGGGGGAGATCGCCGGCGCCGCCCTCGACGTGTACGAGCGCGAGCCGGACGTTCACCCTGGTCTGCTCGAGCTCCCGAACGTCGTGCTCGCCCCGCATCTCGGCAGCGCGACGCATGAGACGCGAGAGGCCATGGGGATGCTGTGCGTGGGCGCGCTACAGTCCGTCCTGATCGAGGACCGCTGCCCCGAGAACGCGCTGAATCCCGAGGCGTGGAAGGTCGTCGCGTGAGGCTGGAGCCCGGGGCGGTTCAGGGCGTATGACGCTTGCTCCGGAGCTCGTGCGCGTCTTCGAGGAGGCCGTCGGGCCGGAGGCGCTCGTCCGCGAGCCCGAGCAGCTCAAGACGTACGAGTGCGACGGCCTCACCGGGCACCGCGTGCTTCCCGCGCTCGTCGTGCTTCCGCGCACGACCCGCGAGGTGCAAGCGGCCGTGCGCGTGTGCGCCGCTCACGGCGTCCCGTTCGTTGCGCGGGGGGCAGGCACGGGTCTGTCCGGCGGGGCATTGCCGACCGCCGAGGGAATCGTGCTCTCGCTCGCACGCATGAACCGCATCCTCGAGATCGACATCGAGAGCGGTCGCGTGACTGTCGAGCCGGGCGTCACCAATCTGGCCGTCACCCAGGCCGTCGCCCCGTTCGGCTTCTACTACGCGCCCGACCCATCCAGCCAGCAGGTCTGCACGATCGGAGGCAACGTGGCGGAGAACTCAGGCGGCGCGCACTGCCTCAAGCACGGATTCACGGTGAACCACGTCACCGCGCTCGAGCTCGTCCTCCCGGACGGCGACGTCGTCCGCTTGGGCGGCAAGGGGCTCGATCCCCCAGGACCAGATCTCCTCGGCGCGTTCATCGGCACGGAAGGGACGCTCGGCGTCGCGACGCGCATCACGCTGCGCGTCCTGCGACAGCCCGAGGCGGTGCGAACGCTGCTCGCCGGCTTCGCATCGACGAGCGAGGCCGGCGCGGCCGTTTCCGGCGTGATCGCCGCCGGGACCCTGGCCTCTGCGATGGAGATCATGGATCGGCTCACGCTCGAGGCGGCTGAGGCAGCAGTGCAACCGGGCTACCCGGACACCGGAGCCGTCCTGATCGTCGAGCTCGACGGCCCGGAAGTGCAGGTCGAGGACGACGTCTCCCGCGTCGAGGGCATCTGCCGGGACTGCGGAGCGGTCGAGATCCGCGTCGCTGCCGACGATGCCGAGCGCGCGCTCTTCTGGAAGGGGCGCAAGGCGGCGTTCGCCGCCATGGGCCGCGTGAGCCACGACTACTACGTACAGGACGGCGTCGTCCCGCGCACGCGCCTGCCGGAGGTGCTCGAGCGCATCGGCCGCCTCGAGCGCGAGTACGGTCTTCGGGTCGGCAACGTCTTCCACGCAGGCGACGGGAACCTGCACCCGCTCGTCCTCTACGACCGGCGGTCGCCGGGAGAGGCGGAGCGAGCGAAGGAGCTCGCCGAGGCGATTCTCGAGGTCTGCCTGGACGCCGGCGGCTCCCTCACGGGGGAGCACGGGATCGGCACCGACAAGGCCTGCCGGATGCCGCTCATGTTCTCGGAGGCGGACCTCGAGACCATGCTGCGCTTGCGCCGCGCCTTCGATCCGAAGGGCATCTGCAATCCTGGCAAGATCTTCCCCACCCCACGCCTGTGCGGGGAGGTTCCCGGGCCCTACCGTGCCCATCCCCTCGAGCTCGCGGGTCTTGCAGAGCGCTACTGACACCACTCTCGTCGAGCCCGCGACCGTGGCGCAGGCGGCGCAGGTGCTCGCGGAGGCGGCGCGCACGGGAAAGCGCGTGTCGATCGAGCGCGGCGGCGGAGACGTCGTGCTGTCGACTCGCTCGCTCCACCGCGTCGTCGAGCACGAGGCTGGCGACCTGACCGCGACGGTCGAGTCGGGGCTCCGCCTTTCGGCGCTGAACGAGCGCCTCGAGCAGGCAGGCCAGATGCTCGCGCTCGACCCGCCGGGGGATCCGACGATCGGCGCCTGCCTGGCAGGGAACCTCTCCGGGCCGCGGCGCCATCGCTACGGTGGTCCGCGCGACCTCGTCCTGGGGGTGACCGTCGTGCTCGCGGACGGCACGGTCGCGAGCGCGGGGGGCAAGGTGGTGAAGAATGTCGCCGGCTACGACCTCGGGAAGCTGTTCTGCGGCTCCCGCGGACGCCTGGGTTTGATCGCGCGCGTGAGCCTGCGCCTGCACCCGCGTCCCGCCGCGGAGCGGAGCCTGCTCGTGCGCGTCGCGAGCGCCGAGCACGCGCAGGACCTCTCCCAGCGGCTTCACCGCTCGACGCTCGCTCCGTCGGCAGTCGACCTGCTGTGGAAGCGGCAGGGAGCTCGGCTCTGCGTTCTCTTCGAGGGCTCCGAGCGCGCGGTCGAGGCGCAGCTGCTGGCCGCGGCCGAGCTGCTGGGCGGCGAGGAGGCCGACTCCTCGATCTGGGACGTCGCGCGCGGATGGCAGGCTCGTTCGCAGGGCCGCATCTCCTTTGCCCCGCGGGGGCTGGGGCAGACGCTGAGGATGCTCGTCGAGGCCCTCGTCCGTCCAGGGGCCGGCTCCGCCTACGTGATGGAGCCGCTCTCGGACGAGCCCGAGGCCGCCACGTGGCGGCTCGCGGAGCGCATCCGGCGCGAGTTCGACCCACAGAACGTGCTGGTGTGACGTGAATCGCGAGCTCGTCAGCGAATGCGTGCACTGTGGGTTCTGTCTGCCCACGTGCCCGACGTGGGTGCTGTGGTCGGAGGAGATGGACTCGCCTCGCGGCCGGATCTACCTCATGGAGACGCTCCTCGACGGGACGGTCAAGCTCTCCCCGACGGTCTCCCAGCACTTCGACCGTTGCCTGGGGTGCATGGCGTGCGTCACCTCGTGCCCGTCGGGGGTGAAGTACGACCGGCTCATCGAGCTCGCTCGGGCCCAGGTCGAGCGCGACGTCGAGCGGCCGCGAGGGGAGCGACTGCTGCGAGGTGTCGTGTTTGCAGTCTTCCCGCATCCGCGCCGGACGCGCCTCGCGCTCTCGCTCCAGCGCCTGAGCCGGTACCTGCCGGTTCCGAGCGCGCTCGGGCCGCTGCTTGCGATCGCGCCTCCATGGCGCTCGAGCGAGCGGCCGGCGGTGGTGACGCCGGCGCAGGGCGCGCGCGTCGCGCGTGTCGGCTTGCTCACCGGCTGCGTCCAGCGGGTCGTCTTCGGCGACGTCAACGCCGCGACCGCGCGCGTGCTCGCCGCCGAGGGCTTCGAGGTGGTCGCTCCGAGGCGCCAGGGCTGCTGCGGCGCGCTCTCTGTCCACGCCGGCAGGCTCGACGAAGGCGTCGCGCGCGGGCGCAAGCTCGTCGACATCTTCGAGAGCGCCGGCGTGGACCTCGTCGTCACGAACGCGGCCGGGTGCGGCTCGAACCTCAAAGACTACGTCCACCTGCTCGCCGACGATCCACGCTACGCCGAGCGAGCCGCGGCCTTCTCGGCGAAGGTGCGCGACGTCTCGGAGGTGCTCGCCGAGTCCGGTCAGGCCGCCGAGCGCCATCCCTTGCCGGCGCGGGTCGCGTTTCAGGACTCCTGTCACCTGCTGCACGCCCAGCGGGTTCGGTCGGAGCCGAGGGCGGCGCTCGCGTCCGTTCCCGGCCTCGAGATCGCGGAGCCGGCCGAGCAAGAGCTCTGCTGCGGCAGCGCCGGCATCTACAACCTCGTACAGCCCGAGGCGGCTCTGGAGCTCGGCGAGCGCAAGGCCGCCCACGTGCTCGCGACTGGAGCCGAGGCCTACGCGAGCGCGAACCCCGGCTGCCTGATCCAGGTCACCGCGGCGCTCCGCCGTGCCGGAAGCCCCCGCCCGGCCTTCCATCCCGTCGAGCTGCTGGATGCCTCGATCCGGGGGATCGAGGTGGATTCGCTCCTGCGCAGCGCGCGCCGGTGACGGAGCCTGCCCGCGGCGTCAGACCGCGCGCCTCGCGAGCTCCGCGTAGCGCTTGCGCAGCCCCGAGCACACGAGGTCGCAGAGCCGCCCGACGGTCGCGTCGGCGAGCCGGTAGCGGATGCTCGTCCCGGAGCGCTCGCGGGTCACGACGCCCTCGCGCTCGAGTCTCGACAGCTGCTTCGACGCGTTCGCGAGGCTCGTGCCCGCGCGCCGCGCGAGCTCGGAGACGGTGAGCTCGGCTTCCTCGTGGAGAGCGTTGAGCAGCCGCAGCCTCGTGGGATCGCCGAGCAGGCGGAAGCGCCGAGCCGTCTCGTCGAGGAGGAGCGGAGGTACCGAAGTCATCGCGTGCATGCTAGCATCTTGTTATCTACCTGAACAACTAGTTGATAATACTCGACAACGTATCCTGAGAGCGACGATGATCCTCAAGCAGTACTACCTCGGTTGTCTCGCGCACGCCTCCTACCTCGTCGGCGACGAGCGAAGCCGCATTGCGGCGCTCGTCGATCCCCAGCGGGACATCGACGCGTACCTCGCCGACGCGGCGGAGCTCGGGGTCGAGATCCGCTACGTGTTCCTGACCCATTTCCACGCCGACTTCGTGGCGGGCCACCTGGAGCTCCGCGACCGTCTCGGGGCTGAGATCTGCATCGGTGCGCGCGGCGAGGCCGAGTACGCGTTCCGGCCCTTCGGGACGGGGGACACGCTCGACCTCGGCCCGCAGGTTCGGCTCGAGGTTCTGGAGACCCCGGGCCACTCGCCGGAATCGATCACCATCCTCGTCTACGACCTCGAGAAGGCGCCGGAAGGGCCCACCGCGGCGCTCACCGGCGACACGCTCTTCATCGGGGACGTGGGACGTCCCGATCTGCGCGCAGCGCTCGGCTGGACGGCCGAGGAGCTCGGAGCTCTGCTCTACGACTCGATCCACGAGCGGCTGCTGCCTCTCCCGGACGCGACGCTCGTGTACCCGGCCCACGGCGCCGGTTCGCTGTGCGGCAAGAACCTGAGCACCGACCTCGTCTCGACGATGGGCGTGCAGCGGCAGTACAACTACGCGCTCCAGCCGATGACGAAGGAGGAGTTCGTCCGCATCGTCACGGCCGACCAGCCCGACTCACCCGCCTACTTCACCTACGACGCGATCCTCAACACGAAGGAGCGCCCGACGCTTGAGCATGCGCTCAGCCACGAGCTGACGCCCCTGTCGCTCGACGAGGTACTCCGTCTCGCAGACGGAGGGGCGCAGCTCCTCGACGTGCGCACCGCCGCCGACTTCGCCGGCGCGCATCTGGCCGGGAGCGTCAACATCGGTCTCGACGGGAGCTTCGCCACCTGGTGCGGAACCCTGCTCGATCCCGCCCGGGCGATCGTCCTGATCGCCGATCCAGGCCGCGAGGACGAGGCGGCGACGCGTCTCGGACGCATCGGCTTCGACAACGTCGCCGGCTACCTCGAGGGCGGCATGCAGGCCCTCGAGGATCACCCCGAGCTCCTACGCGGGACCGATCGGGTGACCGCACCGGCCCTGGCCGAGCTGCTCGATGGTGTCGCCCCCCCGCTCGTCCTCGACGTGCGCACCGACGCCGAGCGCGCGGCCGGGGCGATCGAGGGCAGCGTGCACGTGCCCCTCAGCCGACTGCTCGGTCGTCTCGCGGAGGTCCCGAGCGATCGCGAGGTCGTCGTCGTCTGCGGTACCGGCTACCGATCCTCGATCGCCGCAAGCCTGCTCGAGCGCGACGCCCGCGAGCACGTGACCGACCTCGTCGGCGGCATGGACGCGTGGTCGGCGTCCCACCTCGCGACCGGCGCGCCGGCCGGATGAGCCTCCTTCGAAGCGTGCCCGGGATCGGCCCGGAGGCGGCGGCTGAGAGCCTCGCGGCAGGGGCCTTCGCTCTCGATGTGCGCGAGCAGGACGAGTGGGAC
>CAZCIJ010000075.1:0-11816 GCA_964498265.1 uncultured Gaiellales bacterium
CATGGCCGACGGATCGGACTCGCCAGCCGATCTCGTCCGGTTCGTCGAGGTCATGAACGAGACCGGCGCCGACTGCGTCTTCGGCTCGCGCTTCGCCGACGGCGGCACCGTCGTCGACTACCCCCGCTTCAAGCTGGCGCTGAATCGGATCGGAAACCGCGCGATCAAGCGGATGTTCCGGGTCGGCTGCGACGACATCACGAACGCGTTCAAGCTCTACGGGAGGGACGCAGTCGAGGGAATGAGGCCGCTCCTCAGCCAGCACTTCAACCTCACCGTCGAGATGCCGCTCAAGGCCGTGGTACGCGGCTACTCGTTCGCGGTCGTCCCGAACGCCTGGGTCAACCGCAAGCAGGGGCGGTCGAAGTTCCGCGTCGTCGAGATGGGGTCGCGGTACCTCTCGATCATCCTCTACTGCTGGCTCGAGAAGACGCTCAAGCACGGCACCGACCTGCGACCCTACTCGTCGCGCATGTCGGGAATCAGTCAGGGCTCGGGTGAGGCCACGGCTGCCGGCGATCGGGCGACCACGAGCATCTGGCGCCCGAAGACTCGCCACAGCACGGGCAAGCGAAGGTAGAGGCGCACGAGGTACTCGGAACGCACGCGCCTGGCGTCGCGCACGGTGTACGGGAGGAAGCGCGGCACGACCCTGACAACCGTGAAGCCAGAGGCGGCGAGCGCTTCACAAAGACTCGAATGGCTGACGGGAAGCGTGTGGTCGACGAAGTCCCAGAAGCGAAATCGGACGTAACGAATGTTCGGCGCGAGCACGACCAAGGTTCCCCCCGGCCGGAGAACGCGCCGGCACTCGGCGAGCGTGTCGAGCAACGCCTGAGGGTCCGGCAGGTGCTCGATCAGGTTGGACGAGAAGACCACGTCGACCTCCCCCGGCGGGACCGCTGAGAGATCGGTGCTCGGGGCGACAACGACCTCGACCCCGGATGCGGCCAGCGCTTCGACCTGCGGGTTGAGGTCAACCGCGATCTTGCGGCGCGCCTCGATGGCGTTGACGAAGTGGCAGTAGCCCGCGCCGAGATCGAGCACCGTTCCGTCGCGCGGCACGTACTGCTGGAAGAAGTGGGCGCAGAGGATCTTCCAGACGCGTGCCCGGAACGCGTCCTCGTCCGGATCGCCGAAACGCGCGCGGTAGATCGGATCGAGATGATGCCTCGATTCCCGGGCGTTCACGTGGTCTCCCCGAGCTGCACCGGCTTCCGGAACGCAGCGACGAAGTGGAAGCGCAGCAGCACGGCGCCGATCAGGACGAACGGGAAGAAGTTCATGGCGTGGATGACGAGGCCGTAGGAGAGGGCCTCGGCGCGAGGCACGCCGTAGGCGTCGAGGGCGAGCACGGTCGCCGCCTCGAAGATGCCGATGGCGGCAGGCAGAGCCGGCAGGATGAGCGCCAGGCTGGTCGCGATGAGGACGAGCAGCCCCGCAAGCGGTGAGAGATCGAGGTCGAAGGCCTGCATCAGCAGCCAGTAGGAGACGGAGAAGAGAAACCAGGAGCAGCAGGTGAGAAGGGTCGCCAGCAGCCCGAGCTTGAGGCTGCGGACGGCGACCAGCCCTCGCATCGCGCTCGCCGAGATCTCGCTCGGGTCGCGCTTGCGGAGATAGGGAAGCCGCATGAGGAAGCGGATCGGGTGATGGAGAACCGACTGGCCGTAGACCCGCAGGAGCACCACGACTCCCGCCATAACGGCCGCCAGGACGATCGCCAGGATGGCGGCCGTCCGCAGCCACGAGACGTCGGGAAACAGCGGCGTGAACGCGAACAGCACCACGAGCAGCGAGAGGACGTCGATCGCCCGCTCCACGGCGACGGTCGCGAGCGATTCGGTTCGCGAGGTCCCGGCGCGCTGGTTGAGAGCGACGACTCGCGCGACCTCTCCCGCGCGCGCCGGGAGGAGCTGATTGAAGAACAGCCCGATCAGCATCGAGCTGGTCGCCGCCCACAGCGGCGGTCTCGTCGCCGGCTCGAACATGAGCTGCCAGCGGAGGCCGCGTACGGCGACGGCGAGGGCGAACACCGCGAGCGCGGGCAGGGTCCACCAGTAGTCGGCCTGCTCGAGGGCCTCCCAGACGTCGCTGAAGGGGACGTCGCGGACGGCGAGGTACGTGAGCACCCCTGTCACCACGAAGGCGACGAGGACTGCCAGGACGCGCGCGCGCAGCAGCCTGCGGGCGCCAGCTCGCCTCGCAGTGCCGTTGTCCGCGACGGAATCCAACACCGACCTGCTGCGTGAGCCTACAGACAGTCCTCGACAACTCGAGGACGCCGCCTCCGGCGGCTGCGCAGGCAAGCGCCCCGGCGGAGCCGGCCCGTCACGGCAGGTCTGTCCGCCCGAGCGCCGACGCGTAGACGGCCAGCGTGCGCTCGACGACGCGTCCCCAGTCGCAAAGCATCGCGACGCGCGCGCGGCCCGCCCGTCCGAGCCGGCGGCGCAGCTCAGGGTCCGCGAGGAGGCGCTCGAGCGCGCGTCGCAGCGCCGCCGGGTCCCGCGGGGGGACGAGCAGGCCGGTCTCCCCGTCCACGACGAGGTCGAGGAGGCCGCCGACGGCGCTCGCGGCGACCGGCTTGCCGTGCGCCATCGCCTCCGCGCACACCATCCCGAACCCCTCGCGCCGGGAGGGGCAGACGACGACGGCCGCGCGCCGGTAGAGGCGGTCGCGCTCCGCGTCGGAGACGGAGCCGAGCGCACCCGGGATCCGGCCGCGCAGCGGGCCGTCTCCGGCAACGACGAGGTTGAGCCCCGGCGTGGCGTCGGCGAGCTCGTCGATGCCCTTCTCCGGCGAGAGCCGGCCCACGAAGAGAACCTCCGGGGGATCCGCTTCCTCGTTCACCGCCTCGGAGGGGAGCTCGACGCCGTTCGGGATCACGTCGATCCGCCGGGCGCCCAAGCGTTCAGCCTCCCGTGCCAGAGCGCGGGAGACGCACATCGTGGCGGCCGCCTTCCCGAGCACGAGACGGGCGAGGAGGGGAACGCGGCGGGCGAGCTCGACGTCCGTCCCGTGCAGCGTCACGACGAACGGCCTGCCCGAGACCGCCGCGGCGGCGCCTGCCGGCAGCCAGTGGGCGTGAACCAGGTCGGCGCTCCCGGCCGCGCGCCGGGCGGCGCGGGCCATCGAGCCGAGCAGCAGCGGGCCGGCCCAGGGGCGGCGGCGCAGATTGTGCACGACGCCGTCCCCGTAGGCGAGCCCGTAGTCGCCGAACGAGCCGGGCGCCAGCACGTCGATCTCGACGCCGCGCCCCCGGAGCTGCTTAACGGCATCGGCGACGAACCTTCCGGCGTGATCCTCCTCGTGTCGCGGATACGACGTCGTGAGAACGGCGACGCGGAGGGTCACCGTGCTAGCCCCCTGCCACAGTCCCCTAGTCCGTGGCGTCTCCGAAGCCGCACCGCGAGCCGAACGTTCTGCTGCGTGCGCAGCGCTTCGATGAGGCTGCGAAGAAGCCGCCAATGACGGCGGACATACTGCCGCTCGATTGGCGGGACGACGATCCGGCGAGCGCTCGGACGGAGGCACCGGATCGTGCCGCGCATCGCGGCTCGCCGCAGCGTTCGCCCGCTCGTCGACACATCCCGGGCCAGCAGGTCGAGCTCGGTCATCGTGTGTCCAATCTAAACACGATCGTCTGTCCGTTCCCCTGGACGGGGGGCAGTCAGCGAGAGCTCGCCACAGCGCGTCGCAGCGCCTGGAGACCCGCTCGTAACCGGGTCGATCGATCTGCTACGTTCGTGTGCGTGGCGGTCGATCTCGCCGATCGACGCCAACGACCTCGTCGACTTCCTCCTCCTCCATCGGCTCGGCGAGTACACCCAAGCCGACGCCCACGCTCAGCGCGAGCAGTCCCTCCTTCGCCGAGCTCACCACTCCCCGAGCGCGTCCTGCACGCTCGGCGGCAACCCCAACTACACGCGCGCCGCAGCTGGGAGGCCGCCTCGTCTGCATCGAGGCTCCAGCCGAGCACCCGCATCATTGAGCCGAAAACAGAGGCCTGCGACCGCGTCCGGGCCAAGCTGCTCGGAAGCGGGTGTCCCCGCCCCTACTGCGTCGCGTCCGTGTACCGCTTGAGCGCCTCCCGAAGCTGACTCGCGTTGTCGGCGATCTCCTCTCGCAGGGATCCGGGGACGAGCTGCCCATTGCGACGGAACGTGCGGGCCTCGTCGTATGCTGCCTGCCGGCGGAGGGTAAGCCGGCGTATCACAGCGCCCAGGCTCTCCGGCGAGAACGGCCCAGCCTTCCCTCCTCGGCGTCCTCGCTCGCGAGCAGGTCCACGACCCTCTTGGCTCTGCCCGCCATGGCCGCCGGGATCACTCGCCATCGGAACCTCCATTCCGGTCGGACGCCTGCACACATCAGGGAGCTCCCGACAAATGTGGCGCTACTGACAAGCGTAGCAACGTGTGGATTGCGCGAGCGTGCTGCGAGGCTGGCTCCGCGTCCTCGCGCTCCCGGGCAAGCCACGCTTCCACCGGGAACTCGGATGCTCTTACCGCGCTGACTGTCATGGTCTTGAGCGTTCCGCCGGTTCGGCTGGATCTCGCGGCAGTAGCCGGTGACTGTCGACGACGGCGCCGGCGACATCAACCAGCTTGCGATTCGCGTTCCGTGTGTGCGTCCCGAGCTTCTCGAACGCCTGCTCTGCGTCGATTGCGTGCCGCTCCATCAGGACGCCCTTGGCCCGCTCGATGATTGCGCGGACCGAGCGTGCCCTCCAGGCTCTGGTACTCGGCGAAACGACGTAGGACGATGTCGATCGAGCTCTGCCAATCCCGGGATCGCCGTCGCGCGACGTCAGATCGCTCGCGCGCAGTGACCAGACCGACCTCCGCGATTTCGATCTCGCGTGCGATCACCTCATGGCCAAGGGACGCCACCGTCTCTGCGATCTGTGCGAGCCGGTCCTTTCGTTGATTCGCGATCAGGACCCGAAGATGTTCGCCCTCCGAGGCACTCATTCTCCGCGCGAAGAGATCGTACTCGCCGCGCACAGCGGCGACAAGGCGCCCCCGACGCGCTTGCTAGGATGGACGTGCCGCTTGGCCCACGCCCGGCGGCCAGCGCGGCGCGGTCGGCTCTGATCCTCGGTCGGCGTTGCTGGTTTCCGGCCCCAAAGTCCGGTCGGAGAGCGAGTTCTACGCCGGAGGTCAGGCATGAAAGCGACAACGACCGCGCTCCGTCGGCCCGCCCGACGTTGAGTACGCATCATCAGGCGCACGCTCCTGCTTGCTGCCGGCAGCGAGTGGGTCGGTCACGCGCTCATGCGCCCGTTGCCGCGCAGGTTGCATCGCTTCTGGGATCGAGAGGACGACAATGAAGAGAGTCGTGATAACAGGCATGGGCGCGGTCACGCCGCTCGGCCATGACGTGTGGTCGACGTGGCTCGGAGCGGTCGAGGGCAGAAGCGGTGTGGACTTCGTGCGCGCGTTCGACTCGACCGACTTTCGGGTTCACATCGCGGCCGAGGTGAAGGACTTCGACGGCAACGGCTTGGCGTCGGCGAAGGAGTTCAGGCGACTCGACCGCTGTGTGCTCTTCGCGCTCTCCGCCTCGAGGGAGGCCATGGACGACGCCGGCTTCAACGGCTACCGTCCCGACCGCGTCGGCTGCATTCTCGGTTCCGGGATCGGCGGCGTCCATGAGCTTCTGCGTCAGTACGACGTGCTGTGCGATCGTGGGCCCGCTCGCGTGCTGCCGACGTTCCTTCCGAACGTGCTCCCCGACTCGGCGAGCGGGCAGGTCGCGATAGCGCTCGGGCTGCGCGGGCCGAACTTCGCTGTCGTGTCCGCGTGCGCGACCGGCTCGCACGCCATCGGCCAAGGCGCTGACCTTGTCCGCTACGGGCACGCGGACGCGGTGCTCGCGGGCGGGACGGAGGGCTGCATCCACCCGCTCTTCTTCGCAGGCTTCTGCGCCATGCGCGGGCTCGTCGAGGAGGACGACGATCCGACGCGCGCCAGCCGGCCCTTCGACGCGAGCCGGGACGGATTCGTGATGGGCGAAGGGGCCGGAGTGGTAGTGCTCGAAGATCTCGATCACGCACGTGAACGCGACGCGAGGATCTACGCGGAGGTCCTTGGCTTCGGCGCATCCAACGACGCCTACCACATGGCAGCGCCCGACCCGGACTCACTCGGGGCCGCGGAGATGATGCGCGCCGCGCTCGACCGTGCCGACATCGATCCTGCGCGAGTCGACTACATCAACGCCCACGGCACGTCGACGCCGCTGGGCGATGCCGCCGAGACGAAGGCGATCAAGGATGTCTTCGGCGCCCGCGCTTACAAGCTGGCGGTCTCGTCGACGAAGTCGACGATGGGTCACCTCCTGGGCGCCGCGGGCGCGGTCGAGGCGATCATCTCGGCGCTCGCGATCCATCACCGTCGGATTCCGCCAACGATCAACTACGAACACCCGGATCCGGCCTGCGACCTCGACTACGTTCCGAACGAGACGCGCGCGGCAGATATCGACGTCGCGCTCTCCAACGCGATGGGTCTCGGCGGCCACAACGGCTGCGTCCTGCTCGGCCGGGTCGACTAACAGCCAGCTGGTGAAGGGACAGCTCCTGCTACTCCCCGAAGCGGTAGCGAACGGGCGGCGGCCGCCGTTCTCCAGCGCGAGACCGCTGTCGCAATCGTTCCTGACCCGGCTCGGCGTTCCGTGGCTCTGGGGCGCAGATGTGGAGAAGGGCTGGGTGCTCATGCGCTTCAACGTGGTTCCGCTCACGACGAGGTGGTTCGCTCGAGGGTCATGTTCCTACGGGCTCGAGCGGCTACCGGAGTCGGGCGGTGCGGTCTTCGCCATCAACCACCTCTCCGCGATCGACCCGCCGCTCGTCGGCTCATTCTCGAACCGGGCCATCTTCTACATGGCAAAGCACGAAATCCTCGAGGTCCCAGTTATCGGGGAGGCGCTCACGTGGACGGGAGGCTTTCCGGTGCGCCGGGGAGAGAGCGATCGCGAGGGGCTGCGCACGGCGTGCGAGCTCGTGCGCGAGGGACACGTCGTCGGCGTCTTCGTCGAGGGAACTCGTCAGCGCTTCGGCTACCCGGGAGGCGCGCATTCCGGGGCAGCGATGATCGCGATGAAGGAGGACGTGCCGCTGATCCCCGTCGGCGTCGAGACGTTCGGCTGGTCGCGAAGGAACCGCCGCGCCTGCGCCGTCGTCTGGGGCGAGCCGATGAGCTTTACGGGCAGCGTCTGCAACGGGAAGGGCTACAAGGAGGCCACAGAGCTCGTTCGCTACGAGATCCACCTTCTCTGGCGGCAGGCAGCCGAGGCGGTCGCCGCCGGTTTCCCAGCCTCACTGCCCGACGGGACGCGGCGCCATAGCTGGCCACGCGCTCGCGAGTTCCACCGGCAAACGACGGCGCGTCGCGCCAGCGGGATCGCGTAGACGACTGATCGACAAGTCGGCTCTTGCCGGTCCCGCGGGGGTTGGCTGCGTGATCCCGTCAGCCGCGTGCTATGAGGACGCGCTGTCTGAAGCGGGTGAAGGTGGGGAGGCCGTAGGCGCGGCGCTTGATCACCTTGAGCCTTGTTGATGACACCCTCGGCGTAGCCGTTCGTAAGCGGCTGGTCGAAGTAGGCGAGCAACTCTTCGCGCCAGTGCCTGATGCCGCTGGCGAAGGCAGTGAAGGAGGGGAGTGCTGCACGGTCGACGGCGGCGAGGAAGCGCTCGAGCCGCTGCTCGGCGTCTGCTCGGCTGGGGGCGCGGTAGATGGCTCGGAAGGCTTCCTCGAGGCTCCAGGCCTCGGCGAGGAGCGGCTCACGCTCGAAGAGGTGGCAGAGGGCTCGCCGCTCGCGGAAGCTGAGACGGTGTCGGCGACCGGCAGGTCACGCACCCGCACGACCGGACGCTCCTTCACCTCCACGCTCCCCCGCCCGCAGCAAGAGCGGCAACCGGCGGCGACACGAGCTCGACCTCGAGGTCGAGCTCGTGTCCCTTCTCCCGCACAGCCCTCACCCCGAACCCCTCCAATCCGAGCAGCCGGGTGCGTTCGTCGTGCATCCGCTGTTCCTCCTCGCTCCGCGCTCCATGACCACGCAGAGCCTGGAGAGGGCAGCGGATGTCTCTTCCTACCCCCTCACCCGCGCTCGATCAGCGAGATCCGAGCAATCGATCAATCGTCTCCAAACACAGGCCGCTTCGCAGCCCTGCGGCATAAACGTCCAGGCGCAGCGTCAGCTCGGTTCGGCGACCGCGAGCGGTTCGCTCTAGCCCGTGCCAGTCTCGTCGTGGAGGACGTGCTCGGACGGTGGATGTGCGTCGACCGCTCCCGCCCGCTGCGTCTCGGCCTGCTTCTTCGCCCGCCGCTTCAGCTGCTTCTGCGCGCGGCGTTCCTTGACCCGTTGCTCACGCGCGAACTTCGCCATCGTCTGCTGCCGCTTGGCATTCGAACCCATCCGAACCCTTCCTCTCTCTCGACAGTCCTGGCACCCGGGAAGCGTCACCCTCACACGCCGCTGTGCCTACACACCGCTGTGGCCTCGTTCTCCCGGGCGAGAGCGAGGCCCCGGCCCGGCAGCGTTGACGCAACTGACGCGCCGCTTCGACAACACAGTGGTCTCGGACGCGCCGCCACGGCGCGGGCGCGTAGACACGCGTGAGCGGGCCGCAGAGTCGCCTTACGACTCGTTGATGGTGAAGCGCACGCCCTGATCGTCGGCGACGGCGTCGAGGGTCTTGTCGTCCAAGTACTCGACCACCGCGTCGTCGACGAACACGTGGGTGCCGGCCTCCTCGATCACCTGATCTCCCGCCTCGGGCGTCTCGGTCGCCGTAAGATGGATGGCCGTCCGACCGTCCGGCGCCGACTTCCCGTAGATCCTGACACCGCCATTCTCCGACAACGCAGGGTCGGCGGCAACAATCTCGGTAACTGCCCTGGCAGCGTTCTCGGTGAGCGTCAACACAAACGCTCACCCCCTTTCGCATCTTGGGAGCCAACCGCCACCGTAGCAGCAAGGCTCTTGAGCCGCTCCCGGTCGGAAGTCACGCACATGGTTCTCCGGTACACTCGTGGTAAGCAACGAGCGAGTACCGGGGCCACATCCGCCCTCTTACCCGTTCTGAGGAGAGGGGCGTCGGTTCGATGGCAACCGGCACTGTTGCGTGGTTCAGCGTCGTACGGGGCTTCGGCTTCATCGCTCCGGACCTGCGCGGTAAGGACGTGCTCGTACGCTCGAAGGACGTCGCAGGCGGTGGCGAGAGACCGTTGACCGCGGGTACGCGCGTCGAGTTCGAGACGGGGAGAGTAGGAGCCGAGGCGACCGGCGTCGTTCGCTGCCCGTCGGCATAGGAGGCTGATCATTCCCGCCAGGGAAGAGAAGATCCAGCTCGAAGGCGAGGTCATCGAGGCAATGCGCAACAGGATGTTCCGTATTGCCCTGGACAACGGGCACGAGACACTCGGCTACACCGCAGGGCGGCTGAAGCGCTACCGAATCAGGATCTTTCCAGGCGACCGAGTCCGCATCGAGATCTCCCCGTACGACGTCAGCCGGGGTCGCATCGTCTACCGGTACGGGTAGACGCGAGGTGGGGGTGGCGTGACGAGCCGGTACCGACATACGACCGACCCATTCGGCCCCGGCCCCGCCCGATCGCTCGCGTTGATGCAAGGGAGCATTGTTCGCGCAGCTCATGCCGCGCTACGGGCCGCCGGCGAGGCAGCTCCCGAGTTCGAATTCTTGACCGCGTCCGTCGACCCTCGAGGGAACACCTTCGTTCGGCTCAGCAAGGGCCAAAAGGGCCACAACGACGCCACCGACCTCCGGCCGGGCGATCGGTTGTACGCACTCCTCGCCGATGGGACAGGCGTCTACGAGCGCACCGCCCCGGAGACGGGCACCGCTTCCCACCACCGGATCATTCGCTTCGATGGAACGACCACGATGCTACCCCGAGCACCAACGTCCGACATCTGAGCCAACCCGGGCGGGCACCATCGTCAACGCAGGCACCATCACCCGGCCGCAGCGGTCGCGCGTCCCGCACACGCGACGCTGATCGGCCGGTGCCGTGCCGCCTACTCGTCCGCTTGTTCGGCTAGTCGGTCCGCCGCGCCACGAAGCTGGCGGAGCTCTTCGTCTGAACCGCGAGCAACACCGGGATCGGTGGCGCGTACTTCAACGATGTGCTGTTTCTGCACCCAGCCACCGTCGTCTGTCTGGATCCATTCGTCGAGCCGATCGAGAGCAGCCACGATCGAGCCCGGGTGTTGTGATAGAACCAGGCTGCGGCGTTCACCGTTGATCAAGACGAGCTCGAGCTTCATCCGCTCTATGCTAGCTCTCCCCCGTGGCAGGCCTCGATGGCCCGGACAGGCAGGACCCGTCGGAGTGCACGGTGCTCGGGCCGCGCGTCGCCGTCACGTGCGGCGCTTCTCTCGCCAAGCGAAGACGGCCGGGGCGGCGACGATGAGCATCGCCAGCACGAAGAAGTAGTACATCTGCATGGTCAGGTAGAAGAGGTTCGCGACGAGCGTGCCGACGAGGGCCGCCGTCAGGCCCCATGCGAGCGGCCGCACGCGGGCTGCGAGCACCTCGCCGGCGTCCGCGAGGGCGCGCCCGAGCCTGCGCAGCGCGCCGAGCCGCCGGAAGAGGTAGACGAGGTAGGCGAGGAAGAGCGCCGTCCCGATGATGCCGGTCTCCGTGAGGAGCGCGACGTAGTACGAGTGCGGGCCCCAGTTCTCGCGGCCGGTCACGAACTCGAAGTACGAGGAGAAGGTGTTGATCCCGAGCCCGAAGAGCGGGTACTCGCCGATCGCCGGCGGCAGCAGCTCGTAGATCTCGAGATGCACGCGGGTCGACCCTCCAGAGAGGCTCGTCCGCGCCTCGAGCACGCGCTCGAAGAACCACGTGCGCTGGGCGACGACGATTCCGATCACGAGCGCGGCGAGCCCGAGCGGAACGAGCAGCCGCGGCGAGAGCAGGAAGCGCCCGTAGGGGATCGCGAGCACGAGCAGCCCCACGAGGATCCCGAGGATGCCGCTGCGCGACAGCGTCGCCACCTCGACGACGGCGAGGAACGCGAGCATGAGCGCGAGCGGCGTGCGCAGGCGGTGTCCGCGCTCGAGGCGCAGGTAGATCGGGAGCAAGGTCAGGATCGGGACGATCAGCATGATCCCCAGGTGGTTCGGATCGAGCGTGAGGGCGTTCGTGCGGTAGACGTTGGCGCCGTCGACCGCCCCGAAGACGTTGATCCCGCCGCGCTGGTAGGCGCCGATGGGCGAGAGGACGGTCTCGTCCAGGTTGCGCCCGCTCGTCTCGGCGACGGCCAGCTGCAGCAGCCCGTAGGCGCCGTTGACGGCGACTCCGGCGACGAACCACGCCAGCGTGCGCCAGTAGAAGCCCGCCCCTCGCCGCGCCAGGTGCGCCACGGCGGCGACGAGGAAGAGGAAGTGGATCGCAAACTTGGCGATCCCCTTCACGAACAGCTCCCGGTCGGCCGTGGTCTCGAGGTTGAAGTAGCCGGCGAGGTAGACGATCGAGAAGGCGGCGAAGAAGCCGAGCAGCGTGACGGCTGCTCGCGGCAGGCGGCCGTCCTGGTGCTCGAGCCGGGATGCCGCGAACGCGAGCAGGAAGAACGCGGCGGTGATGTCGGAGATGTTCACGTCGGCGCCGCCGGCGTCCCAGCGCAGCTTGGCGAACGTGATCGTGAAGACGGCGGCGAAGAGGAGGCCGTCGACGATGCGGGTCGCCGCTCGTTCCAGCTCGCGCTCGACCGCGCCAGGAGCCGGGGCTGGAAGCGTCGCCACCGCCCCGCATTCTCGCAAAGCAGGCCGCAGCGGCGGCGCCTC
>CAZCIJ010000076.1:0-11723 GCA_964498265.1 uncultured Gaiellales bacterium
CCCCAGGGTGAGCTCGCCCGGCTCGATGCAAGGGGCCTGGAGGCGCGCAGCATGAAGGACCTGCGGCCACGTCGGCGCTGGCCGCCTCGCCGAAGCCCGGCATCGCGAATGAGACCGGTCCCGCCGTACCGACGGTCATCAGGATGAAGCCCTCGAGGCGTACCCGCTCTCGATGATCTCGACGGTGCTGGGGAAGTCGCGCGTGCGGATGAAGTGCTGCATCCCATCGCGGAACGTGCCCTCGCCTACGTCGACTGGCATGAGGTCGGAGCCGTCGAAGCGAAGCGAGGGTGCCGCCTCGAGTATCTCCGCCACGCGACGGTCGAACGGATCGATGTAGAGGTCGAGATCGAAGTCGCGGTGCGGGGAGACGTAGCCTCCCTTCGCGGCCCAGGGTTGTGCCGATTCCGGCGTCGCCAGATACCCGAGGAGGGCCATAACCTCCTGACGGCCGGAGAAGGCCGCGGCCGTATCACCCCCCACGACACCGACGGAGCCGATGCTCGAGTCGAGGACGGGCAGGGGGAAGACGTCCAGGTCGCCGTCGGGCCCGATCGTCGTGCCCGGAGGCAGCGAGCCAATCCAGAAGCTCGGGTTGTGACTCAGGTAGCAGCCGGCCGGGTCCGCGAGGAGCGGCTCGCCAGCGTCGTTCCACAGGGTTCTCAGGATCCTCGACGCTCCCCCGACGGTCTGCGTCTGGCTGACGATGGTCTCCTCGAAGAGTTGAAACGCCGCCTCGATCCTCGGATCGTCGAAGGGAATCTCCCCCGACACCCATTCGTCGTAGACGTCGACGCCGGCGGTATGCAGGACGAGGTCTTCGATCCAGTCCGTCGCCGGCCATCCTGACGCTCCGCCTCTCGTGCGGGAGCCGAAGCACCACGGCGCCGTCCCGGTGCGCTTCATCCGCTCGGTGAGCGCCGTCAGCTCCTCCCAGGTCTCGGGGACGGCGAACCCGTTCGCTGCGAACTGGCCTGGGCTGTACCAGAGCAGACTCTTGGCGTTCGCCGCGTAGAAGATCCCGAACTGGGTTCCGTCGACCTCGCCGACTTGGCGGGTACCCTCGGAGAAGTTCGCCTCGACCGCTGCGACAACCTCGGGTGCGAGCGGGACGAGATCTCCGCTGCGCGCGAGCTCAGCAAGGAACGCCGGCTGTGGAAACAGGGCGATGTCCGGCGGGTCGCCATCGGCGAGCCGCTTCTGCAGGTCCTCGACGAAGTTGGCGCTCCCGGTGAGTCGCACCCTGATACCGAACTGCTGCTGAAAAGCATCGAGAGTCGCGCGGAGCCCATCGGGGGCGCTGGCCGCGAACACGGTTACCTCGTCCGCCTCCGTCGACTCGCTCTGCCCACCGCAGCCGGCGACGGCAAGCAGCAGCGCCGCGAGCACCAGCGCGTGCGGGCGCTGGCTAACGTTTCGTCTGCGCCGCATCCTCGCTCGACAGGACGTAGCGAAGCGCCACGTCGACCTCCTTCAGGTCTTCGCGCGTGCTGACGAGCTCGGCGAGCCGCCACGCGGGCACTGGCTCTGCCGGGGAGGCCACGACCAGGTCGATCGTCCCCGTTGACCCATCCCTCTCTGTCGTGACATCGACGATCTCCGCCTGCGGATCCCACACGCTGACGGCGTCGACGACCGCCCGCTGGAAGGCGTCCTCCTCCACGGCATTGCGCGTGTGGAGCCCAAGCGGGACAGCGATGGCAACGACGGCGACGACGGTGACGGCGAGGCCGACACGGACCCGTCTCATGGCGAATCCGATCACCTCGCGATCGACGAGCGCCGTCGCAACGAACACGATGGCCGCCGCCAGCACGATCGCGACCAGATTCGTCGAGTACAGCAAGAGCGCCCCAAGCGCGTCGCTCGTCGCCCCGAGCTCGAGCGTGATGCCAGCCGTCGCAAGCGGGGGCACGAGAGCTACAGCGATGGCCACCCCTGGAAGCGCCGACGTCGCGCCGCGATCGGTGAGGATGTACGCGGCCGCGACGCCAGCCGCAACCGCAATGCCGAGATCAAGGATCCCCGGCGCGGTCCGAGCCAGGAGCTCATTCGTCAACGCCTCGGCTGTCACCGAACCCGCGAAGATGCTCGACGTCAGCCACCCGACGCCGATCGCGGCCGCCGTCCCACCGACGAGAATCGCGGCCGACTGCGCCCCGCGAAGCGCCTGTCCACTGACAAGCGCCCCTGCAAGCGCCAGGATCGGTGTCATCAGCGGCGCCACGAGCATCGCGCCGATCACGACGGCCGTCGAGCTCCCCAGAAGACCGAAGGCCGCGATCATCGCCGAGAGCGCCAGCAGGATCGTGAACCGCTTGAGGTACGGGACACGCCGAGGCCCCTCGAAGAACAGCTCGTCCAACACATGGCGCCGCTCCTCCGCCGTCCACTGTCGCCGAGCACGCCTCGGCAGCAGATCACCCAACGGCGAGAGATGCACACCCGACCTACGAACCTCTCGATCCGGCTCGGCGCCGCCCGCTGGCAGAGACTCGTCTTCCCCTCTCTCTGAGCCCATGCTGGGGATGCTTACCAAACCCAGCCACGACTCGTTCGAGTGCCGCCCGGCGAAGCCACCAATACACCCCCAAGGCAAGCCGCGACGGTGAGCGGCTGGCGGACGTGGCCGCATCGTGGTCACCTCCGCGCCAGCTCAGAAGGCTCCTTCTTGCAGTGGGCGGAGCCGTTCAACGACGATCCGGCCGTGCGCGAGCGACGTTGTCGTCGCTCCTATCGGCGTCCGCGGGCTGACCTGCCGCCGTCGCGGTTGTAGCCTTGCAGGTGGTGGATTTCGTCGCCCGGTCGCTCGTGGGGCGCTCGGCTGAGCTCGAGGCGCTCCACGCGGCTCTCGACTCCGCCCGCGCCGGCCGCGGCGGCCTCGTGGCCGTGCTGGGCGAGGCGGGCATCGGGAAGTCGCGGCTGTTGGGGGAGCTTGCCGCCTTGGCCGAGGTTGCAGGTCTCGCGGTCTTGCTGGGGCGAGCCGTCGAGACGTCCAGCCCGGTCGCTTACCGCCCGCTCGCCGAGGCGATCCTTCGTGCGGTCCGAAGGCGCCCTGTGGATGTCTCCGAGCTGGGGCCCTTCGCGGGCGTGCTCGGGCGGCTGGTGCCTGGGCTCGGCGAGGATGCCGACGCCCTTCCCGATCCCTCGCCCGTTATCGTGGGCGAGGCCATCCTGCGGCTCCTCGGCAGCCTGGGCGCGGCGTGCGGCGCCGCCATGCTGGTGCTCGAGGATCTCCAGTGGGCCGATCCGGAGACGCTGGCGATCGTCGAGTTTCTCGCCGACAACTGCCGCGAGGAGCCGGTTCTGGTGGCGGTCGCGATCCGCACCGGCACGTCGAGCGCGGCTGGCTCGCTCATGCGCGCGCTCAGCGCGCGTCGGATCGCGGCGACGGTCGAGCTGCTGCCGCTGACACAGGCCGAGGTCGAGCGGATGGCGGCCGCCTGCCTCGAGACCGAGGAACCACCGCCAGCAGTCGTCGACGTGCTCTCGTCGCGCTCCGACGGGTTGCCGCTGTTTGTCGAGGAGCTGCTGCTCGAGCTGGCAAAGGCGGGGGTGCTGAAGAGGGACGGATCCGGGTGGACGGCGCATGCTGCGGTGGAGCCGCTCGTGCCGTTGAGCTTCGTGGAGGCGATCGAGCGGAGGATGGCGGGCCTCGACGAGCGTGCGCGCGTCGCGCTGCAGGCAGCGGCGGTAGTGGGGAGCCCATTCGACTGGCGGCTGATCGAGACGCTCACGGGCGCGAACGACGACGAGACGACCAGGGCTCTGCGCCGCGGCGTCGAGGCGCAGCTTCTCGTCGTCGACGGAGCCGAGTTCCGCTTCCGCCATGCGCTCACCCGCGACGCGATTCTCGCAACGCTGTTGCCGCCCGAGCTCGCGAGGCTCGCGGCGAGGGGGCTCGATGCCCTGGCCGCGCGGGAGGACATTCCCAGTGCCAGCCTCGCGGAGCTTGCCCTCTGGGCGGGCGATCAGGAGCGTGCGGTCGCGCTTCTGATTGAGGCGGGGAAAATGGCGTCGAACCAGGGTGGGCTCGCGTCCGCGGAGGCCATGCTCGAGCGCGCGCTCAGGCTTGCGGACGAGGGGACCGAGGCATGCGCCGAGGCTGCTGAGCTCCTGCTGGACGTACTGGCGTTCGAGGGTCGCCTCGACCGGGCGGAGCACGTCGGCAACAGGCTCCTGCAGACGCTCGACGTAATTCAAGCGCCGGCCGAACGGGTAGGGGCGGCCCGCTACGCGCTCGCACGGGCGGCCGCAACTGCGGGGGTTTGGGATGAGGCCGAGCGTCAGCTCGAGATTGCACGGATGCTCGCATCCGAGGCTGGCGACGACCTGTTCGGCGCCCGCCTTGGCGCGCTCGGTGCCCGGGCTGCGCTCGAAAGCTGGCGGCTCGCGCAGGCGGAGACGCTCGCGAGCCGCGCTCTCGGCGTCGCGGAGTTCCGCGACGCACCCGAGCTCGCGTGCGAGGCGCTCTTCACGCTCGGACGGCGCGCGCGCTTTCTTGAGCACCGTGAGGAGGCCGAGGATGCGTTCGAGCGCGCTGGCACGCTCGCAGAGCAGCGAGGCCTGCGGCCCGCCCGGCTGCAGGCTCTCGTCGAGCTGGGCACGCTCGAGCTCTTCGCCACGCACCGGGTTGACCGGCTTCAGGAGGCGCGCGAGCTGGCGGTAGAGATCGCCGCCGTCGCCCACGTGGCAGCGATCGACCATTACCTGGGCATCCACCGCCTGAACGAGTTCGAGCCGCGCCAGGGTCTCGAGCTGGCGCGCCGCTCGGCCGAGACCGCCCGACGGTTCCGGCTCGGGCTACTTCCGCGCTCGCTCCTGCTCGAGGCGGGGCTCCAGGCACAGCTCGGCTGCGAGGACGAGATGGAGGCGCTGGTAGCCGAGATCAGTCGACTCGCACCAGACAACCGCGACCTAGCGGCCGCCACGCACGGACTCTGTCGCGGCGTGCTCGCGCTGCTACGGGAGGAGCGGGAGCAAGCCCGGGGCGAGCTCGAGCAGGCGGTGAAGATGCTGCGGGCGCTGCCCGCGGCGAGTCCCTACCCCTTCGAGGGATTGTGGACGCTGGTCGACGCCCTCGAGGGCACCGGCACCGAAGCGTTCGCCGACTCGGCCGGGGCCCGCAAGATCGTGAAGTTCAACTCCGCGCTACGCGAGTATGCACGAGCGATCGTTGCCGGCCGAGGAGGCCACCCCGAGGAGGCCGAGGCTGCGTTCGCGCGCGCGGAGGCGGAGATGGTCGTCTTCAAGGGCCACGGACATCTCGCCCGTCGGCTCGTAGCCGAAGCGGCGATCGAGGACAGCTGGGGTGAACCAGGGGCGTGGCTGCGCGCGGCGGTGCCCTTCTTCGAGGAGCGAGGGCACGATCGCGTCGCACGAGCATGCAAGGCCCTGCTTCGGCGTGCCGGCGCGCCCGTGCCGCGACGCGGCCGCGGCCTCTCAGAGGTCCCGCCGGACCTGCGAGCGCAGGGCATCACCTCACGCGAGGCGGACGTCCTGAACCTGATCGCGGAGGGCTTGTCGAACCGCCAGATCGCCGAGCATCTCTTCCTCTCGCCGCGCACCGTCGAGGGCTACGTGTCCAGCCTGATCGCGAAGCTCAACGCGTCGGGCCGCTCGCAGCTCGCTGCGCTAAGCGCGGCTCGGCGCGCGCAAATCCCGTAGCGCGGCGCGCTCGCTCACGTAGTTTCCGGGGTCGTCTTCCGGCCGCCGCTCTGCCACCCTCGACACATCACCGCTGAACACGAGAAGGAGGAGAAAGGTGGCCGTTGCAGTCGAAACACCACCGCAGGAGCTTCCGGCCCCGCTTCAGGTTCTGCAGCTCTCGGGTGGCTATCAGGTGAGTAAGGCACTGTACGTGCTGGCAAAGCTCGCCATTCCCGATCTGATCGCCTCGGGCATCACGACCAGCAGCGAGCTTGCCGAGCGGACCGGCACAGTCGCCTCACGGCTGAAGCGTGTGCTACGGGCGGCGAGCGGCTTCGGCATCGTCACCGGCGCCGCTACCGACGACTGGGCGCTGACCCCGCTCGGCGAAACGCTGCGCAGCGACGTCCCCGGCTCGATGCGCCAGATGGTGATCATGTGGAACGAGGAGTCCTACGACGCGTTCGGCCGACTGCTAGACGCGGTCCGCGGCGAGCGGCCGAGCTTCGAGCTCGTCTTCGGCACCGACCTCTGGAGGTACCTGGCTGCGCACCCGGAGAGCGGGGCGACGTTCAACGCGGCAATGGGCGACTTCGTCCGGCAGTCGCACGCGGCGGCGGTCGCAGCGTACGACTTCAGCTCGATCCGCTCGCTTGTGGACGTCGGCGGCGGCACCGGCGCGCTCACGGTCAGCATCCTCGAGCAGTATCCGGATCTCACCGCCACGGTATTCGACCTGCCACACGTGGTCGGAGGGACCCGTGAGGCCCTCGAAGCCGCCGGAGTCGCCGGCCGGGCCACAGCTGCGGCCGGAGACTTCTTCGACTCGGTGCCCGCCGGGGCGGACGCATACGTCCTGTCCTTGATCTTGCACGACTGGAACGACGACGAGGCGGCGGCGATCCTGCGAACCGTGCGCCGGGCAATCCCGGACGGCGGGCGGCTGCTGCTCGTCGAGTTCGTGCTGCCGAACGGCGACGAGCCGCACCTCGGGAAGCTGATCGACCTCACGATGCTCGCGATGCTGACCGGCCACGAGCGAAGCGAAGACGAGTTCAGGAAGCTGCTGGGCCGTTCGGGCTTCCGGCTCGAGCGAGTCCTCGAGACGCCGGCGCCTGTCTCGATCGTCGAGGGTCGGCCAGCCTGAGGCGCGACTGCCCGCCTCAGTCCTCCGCATGGCGTTGGGCGTCAACACGTTCAGGAGCGCCGTCGCGTGACAAGAGACCAGCCGAAAAGGCCAAGACGAGAAGGAGGAGCCATGAACGCATCCACCGGAACGGCTCGGATCGCACCGGAAGGAGGGCCCAGCATGCGTCTCGGATTCGTTCTCCCGCACATCGGCCCCTGGGCAGGGCCCGAGGCTCTTGCGCACGTCGCCGGACGAGCTGAGGAGATCGGCTTCGACAGCCTCTGGGTGACAGAGCGGAGCCTTTTCCCGCTCGAGCCGATCACGCCATACCCTCTGGGCCCCCTGCCCGACGTCTACAAGACGGTGCTCGATCCTCTCGAGTCGCTCACGTTCGTCGCCGCACAGACGAGCCGGATCGGCCTGGGCACGTGCGTCCTGAACCTCCCGTGGTACAGCCCGGTCCTGCTCTCCCGGCGCCTGGCGACCATCGACGTCCTCTCGAACGGGCGGCTGCGGTTCGGGGCGGGGCAAGGCTGGTCGCAGGACGAATACGTCGTCGCAGGCGTCCCCTGGGAGAAGCGCAGCAAGCGCTTCGAGGAGGCGCTTCGGGTCTTGAAGACGATCTGGACGACCGACCCGGTCGAGTTCGCGGGCGAGTTCTACACGATCCCACGCTCCTTCATCGGCCCCAAGCCGGCGCAGAAGCCGCATCCGCCCATCTACCTGGGCGCCTTCACGCCGCAGGCGGCGGCGCGGGCTGGCCGCCACGCCGACGGCTGGATCGCAGCCGCGTATCCGGCTGCCGCGATCGCGGAGATGTTCGCTGGGGTCAAGGCGAGCGCAGAGCAGGCCGGGCGTGACCCGGCCGCGCTCGAGCTCCTCGTGCGCGCGAACGTCTCCCTGGCCGATCGGCCGCTCGGCGACGATCGCCTCGTCTTCACGGGCACGGCCGAGCAGGTCGCCGCCGACATCGCCGCGACGCAGGAGATCGGCGCCGCAGAGGTCATGTTCGACGTCACCTTCGATCCAGGCGTCACGTCCGTCGAGGACATCCTCGAGCGCATGGAGCTCATCCTCCAGCTCGCCAAGGAGGCGTCGATCGGGGCGCCCGCCTAGGGTCGTCGGGCTCGACGACAGGAGCCCGTGCCGTGACTCTTTCCGTCAGCGAGGCGTCGAGATGACCGCGATCATCGCAAGGCTCCAGATCGATGCGATCGAGGAGCTGATCGAGCGCCGACGGGTTGCGCGGTTGGTCGTCGCGGCCTCCGCCGCCTTCACCGCCCTGATCGTGACAGTCGCCGGCACCCTCGCCGCCGTCGCCTGACAGCAACCTGTAAGGGGCCGAGCATGCTCGGCCCTTTGCTCTGCGAGCGGGAGGGCGAGAAAGTGTTGCGGACGCTCTGTCGGCGGGAGGCTCCTGGCGATCGATTCCACGTCGCGCTTGGGGACGAGCCGTCACTGGATGCGGCCATCGCGTTGACGAACGAGCGTTAGTTCGGCTAGCCTCCCCACGTGCTCGCCGAGGCGAAGGTGGCCGTGATCGGTGGCGGCGTCGCCGGCCTCTCGGTCCTCTACCACCTGGCAAGGCTCGGGCAGGCGGAGGCGGTGCTCCTCGAGGCGAGCGAGCTCACGAGCGGCACCACCTGGCACGCCGCGGGCCTGTGCACGCAGTTCTCCGCGAGCGTGAACATGATGGGGCTCCTCCGCTACAGCGTCGAGCTCTACGCCTCGCTCGAGGCGGAGACGGGCCGGCCGGTCGGCTACCGGCGGACCGGGTCCCTCCGGCTCGCGGAGAGCCGCGACCGGCTCGACGAGTTCGCGCACGTGGCCGGCGTTGCCGACCTCCTCGACGTGCCGTTCGAGGTCGTCCCGGCCGGGCGAGCCGCCGAGCTCTTCCCGTTCATGGCGACAGATGGTCTGCTCGGGGCGGCTTTCCTCCCGACCGACGGCTGGGTCGACCCGGCGAGCCTCGCCGGCGCCTACGCGAAAGGAGCGAGCGACCGCGGCGCGCGGATCCACCGGAAGACGCCCGTGACGGGCATCGAGCGGACCCGTGCCCGGTGGCGCCTCGTCACGCCGGCCGGCGACGTCGCAGCCGAGACGGTCGTGCTCGCAGCCGGCCAGTGGTCGCGCGAGCTCGCCCGCCTCGCCGGCGCGGAGCTCCCGCTCGTGTCGATCCCGCACCACTACGTGCTCACGGAGCCCCTGGACGGGCTCACGGCGGGCGGGCCCGAGCTCCCCGTCCTACGCGACCCCGCGGCGGGCTTCTACGCCCGCCAGGACAACGACGCGCTGCTCGTCGGCCCGTTCGAGCGCGACCCCAGGCCGTGGGCGCTCGACGGGATCCCGAAAGGGTTCCACAACCGGCTGCTCCGCCCTGAGCTCGGCCGGATCATGCCCTCGCTCGAGGCGGCAGCCGCCCGCATCCCCGTCCTGGCCGAGACCCCCCTCAGGAAGGCGATCAACGGCCCCGACGCCTACACGCCGGACGGCCGCTGCCTGATGGGCCCCGTTCCGGGCCTGAAGGGCTTCCATGTCGTCTGCGGGTTCTCGATCTTCGGCATCGTCTTCTCGGGCGGGGCCGGCCGCTACGCGGCGGAGTGGATCGCCGACGGCCAGCCGAGCGACGCGATGTGGGAGCTCGACGTGCGCCGCTTCGGCGAGTACGCCCGCGCCGGCTACTCGGCGCGCCGCGCGTGCGAGGTCTACGCGCGCGAGTACGACGTCCGTTACCCGGAGGAGGAGCGGCCGGCGGCGCGTCCGCTCAAGACCGGGCCGCTCTACGACCGCCTGCGGGCGCGCGGGGCCGTCTTCGGCGCCCGCTCCGGCTGGGAGCGCCCCCTCTGGTTCGCGACGTCGAAGCCGGCCGAGGACGTCTACACCTTCCGGCGCGGCAACTGGCACGAGGCGGTCGGACGCGAGTGCCGCGCCGTGCGCTCCGCCGTCGGCGTCCTCGACCAGACGAGCTTCGCCAAGTACGAGCTCTCGGGCCCGGGCGCCGAGCGGCTCCTCGACCGGCTCTGCGCGAACCGCCTCCCCGCCCAGCCGGGCCGCATGGCGCTTACGCAGATGTGCACCCCGCACGGCGGCGTCGAGGCCGACCTGACGGTCACGCGTCTCGGGCCCGAGCGCTTCTACGTCGTCTCGGCGGCGGCGACCGAGGCGCACGACCTCGCCTGGATCCAGGCCCATGCTCCGGAGGACGGGTCCGTCCGCATCGAGAACGTCACCGCCCGCTACGGCGTCCTCACCCTCGCGGGGCCTCGCTCTCGGGAGCTCCTCCAGAAGCTGAACCGCTCGGATCTCTCGCGCGAGGCGTTCCCCTTCTTCCGCTGCCGCGAGCTCGAGATCGGGATGGCGCCCGTCCGCGCGCTCCGGGTCTCCTACGTCGGCGAGCTCGGCTTCGAGCTCCACCACCCGGTCGAGTACCAGCGGCACCTCTACGACCTCCTCCTCGAGGCCGGAGAGCAGCTCGGCCTCGTCGACTTCGGCTACCGGGCGCTCGAGTCGCTCAGGCTCGAGAAGGGCTACCGCCTCTGGGGCGCCGACCTCTCCGCTGACTGGACGCCCGTCCAGGCCGGGCTCGGACGCTTCGTGGCCTTCGACAAGGGCGATTTCGTCGGCCGCGGCGCTCTCCTCGCCGAGCAAGCCGCCGGGGTGAGCCACCGCCTCTCGTGCCTCGTCGTCGAGGCCAGCGACGCCGACGCCCACGGGCAGGAGCCCGTGTACGCGGGCGGCGGTCGGCCGGTCGCCTACGTCACGTCGGGCGGCTTCGGTCACACGCTCGGCCGCTCGATCGCCCTCGCCTACCTGCCGGCCGAGCTCGCCGAGCCCGGGACCGAGCTCGCCGTCGCGATCCTCGGCGAGCGCCGCCGGGCGCGCGTCGTCACTGAGCCCCTGTACGACCCCGCGAACGAGCGCCTGCGCTCGTGACCCGGCGTTCCCCGGCCCGAGCCCCGTGGCGCGCTCGGCCCGAGACGGGTCAGAGCCCGTGAGGATGCTGTTGAGACGCGGCGGCGGAGGCAGTGGCGCCCCCCTCGAGCGCCGCGAGGACGAAGTCGGCATACATGTCGGCGATCTCGCGGGCATTCAGCGGGCCGTCCTCCCGGTACCAGGTGTCGACGAACGTGCACATGCCGCCGATCCCGAAGGTGATCACCGGCACGCTCGGGACGCGCCAGCCGTGCGCGCGGCGCCCCGCCTCGAGGATCTCCTTGAAGAGGCCCGTGTACTCGTCGCGGATCCAGACGGCCTCGGCGCGGCGCTCGGGCTCGAGGGCGTGCAGCTGCTCGTCGGCGATCCGGGCCTGGAACCGCCGCTCGGCGTGGTAGATCACGTGCCAGACGATCAGCGCCCGCAGCCGCTCGCGCGCCTCGGCGTGCTCCGCGACGGCCGCCCGGCCGCCCTCGAGGAGCTCCTCCATCGTCCCGTAGGCAATCCGGAAGAGGAGGTCCTGCTTGCCCGGGTAGTGGTTGTAGAGACTCCCGGCCTTGATCCCGACCGCGGCCGCCACCTCGCGCATCGTCGTCGCGTGGTAGCCCTTGTCGTAGAAGAGGGCCGTCGCGGCCTCGAGGATGCGGCGGTCGGTTCCCGCCTCCGCGCTTACCGCCACGCCCGCCCCCCTTCCTTGACACGGATCACGTCCGACCCGAGAATGCTGCCCTAACGAACGATAGTTAGTCAAGGAGCGCGCGATGTCGACCACGCCCTTCAGCACGGCCACGTGGGGCCTCGTCCCCAGGCGGACGGTGCTCGTGAACATCGACGATCAGAACGACTTCCTCCACCCGGATGGCTGGTACGCGCGGAACGGGATCGACATCTCGCACATGCAGCGGGTCGTCGAGCCGACGAGGGCCCTCGTCGCCGAATGCCGGCGGCGCGGTCTCCCGGTCGTGTGGACGCGCCACGGCACGCGGGGAGCCGAGGACGCGGGTCCGTTCCT
>CAZCIJ010000077.1:0-11722 GCA_964498265.1 uncultured Gaiellales bacterium
CCACGAAGCTCTGGTACTCGAGCTTCCTTGGGCGACGACCTCGGCTTGCGCGTGTGCCGATCCTGTCTCGCTGCCGAGGCCGCTCGCCCGCGCAAGCGGAGGCGCTCGGTGGGGAGGGACGGTCTCATGCCGGCGTCGGATCGTCGACCTGGGAGAGCCAGCGATCGATCGGGACTTCACGCAGGCCTCAGGCGAGGAGCGCTCCGCCGTCGACGACGATTTGACTTCCCGTCAAGTACGAGGCGAGGTCGGAGGCGAGGAAGAGGGCGACCTTGCCGATGTCGTCGGGCTCGCCCATGCGGCGCATCGGGATTCGAGCGAGGAACGCCTCCTGAACCTGCCGGGAATCGAGCCCTTCGGCGGCAGGCGTCGCCGCCTGCATCGCCTCGACGCCCGGAGTGATGATCCCGCCCGGCGCGATCGCGTTCACCCAGATCCCGTGCGCGGCGAGCTCGAGCGCTGCGTTCTTGGTGAAGCCCCAGGCGCCGTGCTTGGAGGCGTCGTAGTGGGCGAGCCCGACCATGGACGGATGCAGGGCGTCGATCGAGGTGATGTTGATGATCCGGCCGCCCCGTCCCTGCTCGATCATCGCTTCCGAGGCGTACTTCGTGCAGAGGAAGAGGCCGCGGAGGTTGATGGCGATGACGCGGTCGAAGTCGGCGGCGCCCATCTGCGCGATCGGGATCGCCGGGTAGACGCCGGCGTTGTTGACGAGGATGTCGATCCCGCCGAGTTGGGTGCGGCAAGCCTCGAGCATCGCACGCACCTGGCCTTCGTCCGCGACGTCGAGCTCGAACGCGGCTGCGCGCCAGCCTCTGGTGGTGAGTCGGGCCACGGCCTCCTCGGCACCGGCCTGGTCGACGTCGGCAACGAGCACGGCCGCGCCGGCCTCCGCGAGCCGGTAGCTGATCCCGTAGCCGATCCCCTTGGCTCCACCGGTTACGACGGCGGACTTCCCGTCCAGGCGGAGGAGCGCGGCAAGGGGCTGAACGTCCATCGACCTAGCAGGCCTGGGCGAGCTTCGGGTTGAGCTCTGCCAGGGGGCCGGTCGCGAGGCTCGCGAGCGCCTTGCCTTCGATCTGGCGGACCCGCTCGCGCGGGATGCCCAGCGCACGGGCAACCGACTCGAGGGTCTGGGCCTCACCGTCGAAGCCGTAGCGCAGCTCGAGGATTCTCCGCTCGCGAACCGGTAGCGTCTCGAGGGCGCGCCTGACGTGCTCGTGGAACACGGACTCCTCAACCTCCTCGAGTGGGTCGGCCGCCGTCTCGTCGGCGATGAGCTCACCGAGCTCTGACTCGCCCTCGGCGCTCTGCTGGTTGAGCGAGACCGAAGCCGATGCCGCGCCGAGGGCCTCCTCGACATGACGTGGGGCGATGCCGGTTTCCTCGACGAGATCGGCGTGCTCGACCGCCCGGCCCCGGGCGAGCTCGAGGCGCCTGGCGGTGGCATGCAGCCGGTACCGGCGCTCCACGACGTGCACGGGCAGCCGGATCGTGCGTCCCTGAGAGGCGACCGCGCGCTGGACGGCTTGGCGGATCCACCAGGTGGCGTACGTCGAGAACTTGTAGCCCTTGCGCCAGTCGAACTTCTCGACCGCACGGTTGAGCCCGATCGCTCCTTCTTGGATCAGGTCGAGGAAGGGAAGGCCCTGGCCGCGGTAGCGCTTGGCGATCGAGGCGACCAGGCGGAGGTTGCTCGCGATCATCCGCCGCTTCGCCTCAGCGTCGCCCTGCTCGATCCGCTTGGCGAGCGCGACCTCCTCCGCCGCCGTCAGCAGACGATGACGGCCGATCTCAGCCAGGAAGCTCTCGAGCGATTCGCCGGTGCCGTCTCCTCCTTCCGGGGCCGAGTCGGATAGGAGGGCATCCTCGTCGAGAGCGAGCAGCGAAGCCTCCATGCACGCGAGTCTGTCGGCCATCGCCGGCTCCTGCATCGGGGAGATGCCGGAGCTGCACTTCGGGAAACCCGAAGCAATCGGGGCAGCACACACGAGCTCGACCCTCCGGGCCGGGGCCCTTCAGGGACGTGAACGCCTACGCTTCTGTTCACCCGACACTGATCTCTACCGCCGAACAGGGCGCGGAGGCCGTCGTGCAGGCCATCGTCCAGGAGAGGTACGGCGCGCCCGAGCGGGTGCTCCGTCTCGTGGAAGTAGACCAGCCGCTCGTCGGGGACGACGACGTCCTCATCCGGGTGCGGGCAACCAGCGTGAACACCCCTGACTGGATTACGGTGGCTGGAGTCCCGTACATCCTTCGGCTGCGATCCGGGCTCCGGCGGCCGCGGACGCGGGTGCGGGGAACCGATGTCGCCGGTGTCGTGGAGGAGGTGGGCAAGGATGTGACCGACCTCCAGCCCGGCGACGAGGTGTTCGGGTCATCGTGGGCAGGCACGCTCGCTACGGCGGGCACGTTCGCGGAGCTCACGGTCGTTCCGGCGTCTCAGCTCGTCAAGAAGCCCGTGGGATTGTCGTTCGAAGAGGCCGCGGCATCTGTCATGTCTGGCCTCACCGCGCTGATCGCCGTCCGCGACGTGGGTAGGGTCGGGAGCGGGACTCGGGTTCTGATCAACGGCGCGTCCGGAGGCGTCGGGACGCTTGCCGTGCAGATCGCCAAGACGCTCGGCGCGGAGGTCACAGGCGTGTGCAGCGCCAGAAACCTCGAGTTGCTCCAGTCGCTCGGCGCGGATCACGTCATCGACTACGCCGAGGAGGACTTCACCAGGGGCGAGCAGAGGTACGACGTCATCCTCGACAACGTGATGAACCACCCGCCCTCGGCGACGGCCCGGGTGCTGACGCCCACAGGAACGTTCATTCCCAACAGCGTGGGGAACACGGGAGGCCTGTTTGCAGGGCTGCCGAGGATGGCGTGGGCGGCCCTGATGGGAAGGGGCTCGACCGATGTGCGCTTCGTCACCTGCGCGGTGAACCGCGAGAATCTCGACGCCCTCGCGAGACTCCTCGAATCCGGCGACGTCAAGGTGGTCATCGACAAGGCCTACCCGCTCAGCCAGGCCGGGAAGGCGGTGGCGCACATGCTCGGACACCACGCCAGAGGCAAGGTCGTCATCGTCGTCTCAATCGTCTAGACGGCCGATTCCGTGTGCGCCCCCGCTGCTCACGCCGAGGGCGCGCCGGCGGCCACTCTTTCGAGGAGGCGCGCGAGCGCGCGCGTCACGTCCTCCGGGCGCTCGAGCGGCGTGAAGTGGCCGGAGCCCGGGACGAGCACCAGCTCGGCCCCGGGAATCGCGGCGGCGAGCTCCTCGTGCATCGCCGGGGTGACGCGCCGGTCCTCGGCGCCGCCGACGACCACCGCCGGACAGGCGATGGCGGCGAGCCCGGCGGAGTCGACGGCGTAGCCGATCAGCGCGCGCGTGCCGCGCGCGCCCGCTGCCGCCCCCACCCGGTGGGCCATCCCGTCGAAGACGGCGCGGAGGGCCGCGTCCTCTCCCCGGGCCGGTGCGACGTAAAGAGGGTAGGCGCCGGTGAGGTACTCGTCGAGCCGACCCGCCTCGAGGAGGGCGATCGAGCCCGCCAGATGCTCGCGGACCTGCGGCGCCAGCGTGTGCGGCGAGCAGCTCATGAGGGCGAGCCCGCGGATGCGGGCGGGAGCGAGCACGACCGCCGCGAGCGCGACCCAGGCTCCAAGCGAGAAGCCGCTGAGGAGGAAGCGGGCCGGCGCCGAGGCGAGCATGGCACGCGCCGCCTCGTCGATGGAGCCGAAGGGCGACGGGTCGAAGACCTCGACCGCGGCACGCGTTGCGAGCGAGTCTCGTTGCGCCGCGAACAGCTCGCCGTCGCAGAGCAGCCCGGGGACGAGCAGCAGCGTCGTCTGTCCTTGAGGCGCCGTCCCGTTCGGCACGGCTACCGCTCCGGGCGGATGTCTATCCGCGAGGCGTCGATGGTGACAATGTGCTTGCGTGTCCAGACGGCCAGGCACTCCCGCGCGGCCGCGGCCTTGATCGCGCGCGGTGCGTCGGGGTCGGCGGCGAGGGTCTCGCACCCTTCGTCGGCGAGGCGCCGGCGGACCTCCTCCTCGCTCATGGCGTTCGCGCCCCAGTCGTCGTAGGCCCAGTCGAGATCCTTCCGCGCGCGCTCGCGGGCGACGCCGACGCCGATCGGCTCGGCGAACAGGGTCGCGCCGTCCTCGCGCACGGCCTGCCACCCGGACGACCTCACGGCGGCGTGCAAGGAGGGCAGGTCGTCGAACCACAGCCCCGACCAGCCGTCGTGGGTCTGGTCGCCGCCGGCCTGGGCTCGGGGAGCCCGTGGTTCTGCACGTAGCGTCTCAGGCCGGGCGCCCGCGCGCACAGCGGCCCGTGATGGCTGAGCCAGCGATCGAAGAACTCCCGGGCTGTCAGCCCCTGCACCTTCGAGCCGATGAAGATCGCCTTCACCATCTCGGGCGCCGTCGCCCCGTCGAGGACGACGTGCTCCTCGGCTGCCACGCTCGCCGTGCGCCAGTCGGCGCCGGGTCGGCGCCATACGCCTCCGGCAGCGTCAGGTGCTGCACGTAGCGCCGCAGCTTCCCCGTGTTCGCAAACAGCGGCCCCTGACTCTCGGCCCAGTACCGGTGGAACGCGGGAAGCGGACGGTTCGTCGGATGACGCTGTGCCGGCGCGATGATCTTGATCACGGGCTCAGAGCTCCTTTCACTCCTGGCTCCGTCGGGACGGTAGCGGGGATTCTCGTCTCGCCCGCGAGCGTGATCAAGGCGCCACACGGCGGGCCGCCCGGACGGGTATGTTCCGGCCGACGCCCGTGAGTCGGGGAGGAAGCAGACTTCGGCACAGGCCGACGACCCGAGAGGAGGTCCCCGTGGCACAGCTAACGGCGGCGCAGCGCGAGTTCCTGGACAACCCGTTCCTGGCCATCCTCACGACTCTGCGCCCGGACGGATCGCCGCACGCAACACCGGTGTGGATCGACACCGACGACGGCATCGTCCGCTTCAACACGGCACGCGGGCGGGCGAAGGAGCGCCACATCCAGAGCGATTCACGCGTGTCGCTCGTGGTCGTCGACTCGAACGACTTCTACCGCTGGGTCTCGGTGACCGGCCGCGCCGAGCTCGTCGACGAGGGCGCCGACGCGCAGATCGACGCGCTGGCGAAGAAGTACCTCGGGAAGGACGAGTACCCGTTCCGCCAGCCGGGCGAGCGCCGCGTCATGGTGCGGGTCACGCCCGAGCTGATCGACTCTCGCGGCATCGAAGAGTAACCCGGGCGCGCTGGGCCTCGGCGAGAGCTAAGCTCCTCCCTTGTGGGACAGCTTGGCCGTCAAGACGTCTCTCGCTCGAAGGAAGATCGGTCGGCGTTGCTCGAGGATCTCGAGCGGGAGGTTCGCCTGCACCAGAACGCGCAGGATCTCTTCGACGAGGTGGCCTGCGCCCGTCTCGGGATCAACCGGAGCGACGGCCGGTGCCTCGACATCATCGACCGGCACGGCCGCATCTCGGCGGGCGAGCTCGCACGAGAGAGCGGCCTCTCGACGGGCGCGATCACGACGCTGCTCGACCGGCTCGAGCGCGCGGGCTACGTCGTGCGCATCCGCGACACGGGAGATCGGCGGCGCGTCTTCGCCGAGCTCACCGACGAGGCGCGCCGGCGCGCGTCGGAGATCTGGGGTCCGATCGCCGCCGAGGCCGTGCCCTTCTACGACGGGTACGGCGACGCCGAGCTGCTCGTGATTCGCGACTTCCTGCGCCGAGGCCGGGAGTTCCTCGCTGCCCACACCGAGCGCGTTCGGGCCCTTCCCGGAGGATGAGCGCTCGCTCGCTCTCGGACGGGCCCTCAGGGATGCTCGCGGCCCATGCGACCGGCGACGCGGCCGCTACCCGGCGGCGTCGCCGTAGCGCCGCGCGACCTCGTCCCAGTTGACGACGTTCCACCACGCTGCGACGTAGTCGGGCCGCCGGTTCTGGTACTTCAGGTAGTACGCGTGCTCCCAGACGTCGATGCCGAGGAGCGGAGTCTTGCCCTCGGAGATCGGGCTGTCCTGATTCGGCGTCGACATGACCGCCAGGCCCGAGCCGTCCCAGACGAGCCAGCCCCAGCCGCTCCCGAAGCGAGTGATCCCGGCCTGGCTCAGCGCCTCCTTGAACGCGTCGAAGCCCCCGAACGCAGAGGCGATCGCCGCCCCGAGGTCGCCCCCGGGCTCGCCGCCGCCTCCGGGGCCCATGACCGTCCAGAAGAGCGAGTGGTTCGCGTGCCCGCCCGCGTTGTTGCGCACGGCCATGCGCTTGTCCTCGGGAAGCTCGTCGAGGCTCCGGAGCACGTCCTCGACCGGACGATCGGCCCAGGGCGTTCCGTCCAGAGCCTTGTTCGCGTTGTCGACGTAGGCCTGGTGGTGCTTGTCGTGGTGGATGCGCATGGTCTGCTCGTCGATGTGGGGCTCGAGCGCGCCGTAGTCGTACGGAAGCGGGGGAACCTCGTAAGGCATAGCTCCTTCCTTTCTCCGAGGTGGCGGTCGCGCCGTGAGACTAGCGAACGCCGCGCGGCGTCCGTGTCCCCCCGCGCGACGACCCGGCGCGGGTCGCCGGAACGGCGAAGCCGAGACGGCTGCCGCTGCCGAGGAGCCGACTCCGGTCACCCTGAAGGTCGGGGTCATTCCGATCACCGACCTCGCGCCTCTCAAATCCCTCGAAGGGGGGTGTGCGCCGTCCGGCGGGGCCGCCAGGATGCGACCAGTGGAGGTTCTGCCTGTTGTCGGAGCCGTGTTCGGCGTGGCGGTCATCGTCGCGACGGCCACGTGGGTGGCGTCGATCCTGTCCGCCCGAGCCGAGCGCCGACGCTGGCGCCGTTCCTGATCGAGCTCGCTACGTCCTGAGCAGCTTTCGCCACGAGCCGTCCGTACGCCGCTGCGCCGCCGGAGCCCGGGCGGCTTCAGGCCGCAAGACTCCGAATGCGCGACGCGCCGTGCACGACCCGGCGAGCACGACGACACGACCATGAGCCGGATCTACAGGGCATGAGGGACTCGAACCCCCAACCCCCGGTTTTGGAGACCGGTGCTCTGCCAGTTGAGCTACTGCCCTTTGTCGGTGGCGCCCACGCGATTGTATCTCCGAGCCTATGACTAGACTCGCCCGGTGGACCGCCGCCGCCGCCGTCCCATCGGCGCCCTCTTTGCGTTGCTCGCAGCCGGCTTCGTCGGTCTCGCCGCCTGGGCTGGATCGGACCGCCAGTGGATCGTCACGGCAGCGGCGGGGGCGCTCGGGATCTGGATGGCAGACCTCGCCTTCCGGAGCCAGCGCTGAGCGTCCTATCCTCTTGACCGTGCCGCACGAGCACACCCAGACGCTCTGGCAGCGCTACAAGTCCGAGCCCGACCGGGGGCTCCGCGACCGCCTGATCCTCACCTACGCACCGCTCGTGAAGTACGTCGCGGGCCGGCTCGGGGCAGGCCTGCCGGCGCACGTGGACGAGAGCGACCTCGTCTCGTACGGACTTCTCGGGCTCATCGACGCGATCGAGCGCTACGACCCGGACCGCGACGTGAAGTTCGAGACCTACGCCATCGCACGCATCCGCGGCGCCATCATCGACGAGCTCCGCTCGATGGACTGGGTGCCCCGCTCGGTGCGAGCGCGCGCCCGTCAGATCGAGCGCGCGATCGCCCAACTCGAGGGCTCCCTCATGCGTCCGCCCACCGACGAGGAGATCGCTGCCAACCTCGGGCTCAGCCTGGAGGAGCTCGACGAGTCGTTGCTCGAGATCTCTCGCGCGTCCATCGCCGCGCTCGACGAGTTCTGGTCGAGCCCGACCGGCTCGGGCGACGCGGTGTCCCTCGTCGACTCCCTCGAGGACCCGCACGCGGTGGAGCCCGGCGGTGAGGTCGAGAGCGCGGAGATGAGGGACATGATCGGCGAGGCGATCGCCAACCTCCCCGAGCGTGAGAAGCTCGTGATCACGCTGTACTACTACGAGGAGCTCACGCTGCGAGAGATCGGAGAGGTTCTCGGCGTGACCGAGTCACGAGTCTCGCAGCTGCACACGAAGGCGATCCTGAGGCTGAAGGCGCGGCTCACGGGAACGCAGGCGCGCATGCCGCTCGAGCGCTAGCCCCCTAGACGGTTCCTGGCGGACCGCCCTTCGAGGGGGCGGGGAGAGGGGTAGACTCCTGCGCTGAAACACGCGAAGGAGGAACGTCTCGCTTGGCTGCGCACGACTCGAGCTCGATCCGTAACGTCGCCGTCGTCGGTCATCGAGGGACCGGTAAGACCTCGCTCGTCGAGGCGCTCCTGTTCCAGGCGGGGGCGATCAACCGGCTCGGCCAGGTGGAGCAGGGGTCGACCGTCACGGATTGGGACGAGGACGAGCACCGGCGCCAGATGTCACTTGCCGCGGCCCTGTGCCACCTGGAGTGGCGCGGGACGAAGATCAATCTCGTGGACACGCCGGGCGACGCGGGCTTCCAGGCGGACACGGTCGCCGCGCTGCGGGTCGTCGAGGGGGCGATCCTCCTGGTCAACGGCGTCAACGGCGTCGAGGTGCAGACGGGTCGCCTGTGGGATCGCTGCGAGCGCGGGGGCGTCTCGCGCGTGCTCTTCGTGAGCATGCTCGACCGCGAGCGCGCGGACTTCTTCGCCGTGCTCGAGCAGATCAGGGCGCAGCTTTCGACTCGCTGCGTCGCCGTCCAGATCCCGGTGGGGAAGGAGCACGAGCTCAAGGGCGTCGTCGATCTGCTCCACCTCCGCACCTACCTCTTGCAGCAGGGAGGCGGCAAGGAGGGCGCGCCGGTGGATCTCCCGGACGAGGTCGCCGCGGAGGCGGCGAGGCTTCGGGAGCAGCTGGTCGAGGCGGTCGTCGAGACGGACGAGGGCTTGATGGAGCGGTACCTCGAAGGCGAGGAGATCGGCGGGGAGGAGCTCGGCCACGCGCTCGAGCATGCGGTCTCGCGGGGAGAGCTCTTCCCGGTGGCGTGCGGAGTCGCAACGCTCAACCTGGGGACGACGGCGGTGCTCGACCTGCTCGTCGAGGGGATCCCGTCGCCCGCGGAGAAGATGGCGGAGACGGGCGCGGACGGCACGGCCGCCTTCGTCTTCAAGACCGTCGCCGACCCCTTCGCCGGGCGCATCACGCTCTTCCGGGTCCTCTCGGGCGAGGTGAAGGGAGACACCACGCTCGTCAACGCGCGCACCGGCGGGAAGGAGCGGCTTGGCCAGCTGCTGACCCTCCAGGGGAAGGAGCACGAGCAGGCGAGCGAGTTCAAGGCCGGCGACATCGGCGCCATCGCGAAGCTGAAGGACACGATGACGGGGGACGTGCTCTCGGCGAACGGAAGCGTCGCCGAGCCCGAGCCGATCGACTTCCCCCAGCCCGTGATGAGCTTCGCCGTCACGCCGAGGGCGAAGGGCGACGAGGACAAGGTGACGACCGCCCTGCGCCGGCTCAGCGAGGAGGACCCGACGCTCGTGCTGCGGCGTGACGAGCGCACCGGGGAGCACCTGCTCGCCGGCATGAGCCAGATGCACGTCGAGGTCGCGGTGGAGCGGATGCGGCGCCGGTTCGGCGTCGAGGTGGATCTCCACCAGCCGCGTGTCCCGTACCTCGAGACCATTCGCACGGAGGCTCGCGCGCGGCACCGGTACAAGAAGCAGACGGGTGGCCGCGGACAGTTCGGGGACTGCGACATCATTCTCGAGCCGCGCGAGAGCCACGAGGGCTACGAGTTCAAGGACGAGATCGCCGGCGGCGTGATCCCGCAGAGCTTCCGGCCGGCCGTCGACAAGGGCATCCAGGAGGCGATGCAGACGGGCGAGCTCGCGGGTGCGCCTGTCCAGGGCGTGACCGTGCGGCTCGTCGACGGGCAGCACCACACGGTCGACTCGTCGGAGATGGCCTTCAAGATCGCGGGGTCGATGGCGTTCAAGGAGGCCTACGCGAAGGCGGACCCGGTCCTGCTCGAGCCGATCATGGCGCTCGAGGTCACGGTCCCGGACGACACCGTGGGCGCGGTGAACGGCGATCTCAACTCGCGCCGGGGACGCCTGCTCGGCATGGAACCCGCGGGCGGGATGACGACGATACGCGCCGAGGTCCCGATGGCCGAGCTCCTGACGTACTCGCAGTCCCTCACCTCGCTCACGGGTGGGCGCGGCGACTACACGGTCAACTTCCTCGGCTACGAGGAGGTTCCCGCGCACATCGCCCAGAGAGTGATCGAGGAGGCGAAGAGAGAGCGCGAGGAGACGAAGGCATGAACGTCAAGAAGGTCGAGGCTGCACGGGTCTGCGCCGTCTGCCGCCGAACGCTGCTCCTGGGCGAGCGCGCTGCACGCTTCTCGCCCGGCGACGGCGAGTGGGTCGACGTGTGCCCGCTGTGCACCGAGGAGGCCAGCGCGAGCGGCTGGGTGCGCGAGGGCAGCCCCGTCACGCCGATCGTCCCGGAGGGCCGGCGCAGGCGGCGACGCCTTCCCGGCCTCGGGCTCCTCGACGCGCGCAGGGGCGCGCAGGAGCCGGCCTTCTCCGAGCCGGTGCTCCGGCGTCTATCGGCCCCCGAGCAGGCGATGCTCGAGGCCGCCGAGGTGTTCAACGGGAGCCCTTTCAAGCGGACTGTGGCGGGAATCGCCAAGAGCTTGGGCGACCCGCACGTGAGCCTGCTCCCGCTCTCAGGCACGAACCCCGACGTCGTCATCACGGTCGCGTGGGACATCTCGTGGTACCAGTACCGCGTCTCGTTCAGCGGCACGCAGACTGTCCGCCTGGCCGAGCGCGGGTACGAGTTCGACGAGCTCGAGGGGCGGTTCAGAAGCTGGAACGGCAGTCTCGACGCGTCCGGGCGCGTGGTCCCGGACATCCCGCGGATCTAGCCGAAATGCTCGGCGAAGCTCCCCTCCTCGGTCGGTAACTGGGCGCGCGGCCAGCGCGCCAGGAGTCCTCCAGCACCGCGGCATCCCCGCCAGAAGCACGCCTCGCCTCGCGCGGCTGCGAACGCTTCGCATGCCCGCGTCCTCGGTCGCCCCGATATGACCTTGTGGTATCCAGGCGCGCGGTCAGCGCGCTCGTCCTTGGCCTGCTCGGTTCTCGCCGGCGAATCATGACCGTACTTCTGGCGGGGAGCACTAAGATGCCGGCGTGATTACGTGCGTCGTCCCGCGGGAGTTCGCGGATGAGCTCTACGACAAGCTCGTCGAGCGTTACGCGGGCAACCCGAACGTCCAGGTGGTCGTGGACCGGCGCACGGGCCCCGACCGGCGGACCGACAAGAGCCACGGTGGACAGCGGGTCACCCGCGAGCGGCGCCGGGCACGGGTCCCGGGAACGTTCCTCCTGACTGATCCGCCCGCGGTCGACCCCTGATGGCGGTCGGCGTTCAGCGCCATCGCAACTATGTCGGCGGCGCCTGGACGGATGCCGCCGGCGGGAAGACGTTCGAGTCGGTCGACCCTGCGACAGGGGAGACGCTCGGCGCGTTCCCGGCGTCGGGCGTCGAGGACATGGACCGCGCGGTCGCCTCGGCGGTCGCCGCCCACCGGACCTGGCATCTCGTTCCCGCCCCGAGGCGAGCAGAGATCCTGTTCCGCGTCGCCCGGCGCCTGACCGAGCTCAAGGACGAGCTGACGGAGCTGATGGTGCGCGAGATGGGCAAGGTTCGCGCCGAGGCGGGCGGAGACGTCCAGGAAGCGATCGACATGACGTACTACATGGCCGGAGAAGGCAGGCGCCTGTTCGGGCACACGACGCCGTCCGAGCTTCCGGACAAGTTCATGATGAGCGT
>CAZCIJ010000078.1:0-11476 GCA_964498265.1 uncultured Gaiellales bacterium
GCGGGCGAAGGCGGTCAGAGGACCGTTCGGGTCGTACTCGGTTCGCTGCAGGGTCAGCAGCCGAATCGTGTTCAGCGGCGTGCCGTTGAACATGTCGAACATCCGCCCTCGCCCCGCCCAGTCCGTCAGGAGGAGGTCGCGGACGACGCGGAAGACCTTCAGTCGCTCGCGGCCGCTGTCCCAGGCGCCTCGAAGCGTCGAGTTCAGAATCTCGCCGAAGCTGTCCCAGTCGCCCTCGCCGGGCTGCAGGATGGCGCTTCGACCGCTCAGGTCGAGGAGCTCGTTCGCGAAGTCGTGGATGCGCTCGTGGTAGAGGGCGCGCCCGAAGTCGAACATGATGTTGTTCGGCTTGTACATGCCGCCCGGGGTCATGAAGCCCGTCTCCTCGGCCGCGATCAGGTGCGCGAGGACGGACTCCTTGAACCGGATGATGTCCGCGATGCGAGCGGCGACCGCGGGGATCCTGACGAGGCCGCCGCTGTCGCCGACCAAGAGCGCCAGGCCCGCAAGCAGCTCCGACTTGACCGTGAAGCGGATCAGGTCTGTGTAGTGGATCCAGTCGAACAGCCGCTGGGGGTAGAGGAACGCGTGGTCGGGGTTGCCGATGTGGAAGACGTGCTCCCACGGCACGAACACGTCGTCGAGCACGATCATGTTGTCGAGCTCGTCTCCGCGTGTCGAAAAGGGGTGCTCGGCCTGATCCTTGGTCTCGGCGACGACCGGCTCCCGCGAGATCAAGGACACGCCGGGCGCGTTCGTCGGGACGACGAAGTAGTTCACCTGCTCGGGCGGCATCCCCGGCCGCCAGAACACGCCCACCATCAGCCAATCCGAGAAGGCCGACGCCGTCGCGATCGCCTTCACTCCCCGCACGGTGATCCCGTCCTTGTCCTGCTGCACGAGGCGGCAGTTGGGTGACTCCGCCTCCGCCTCCGGGCGCGATCGGTCGACCGGCGGATCGATGACCGCCGGCGCGACGTTCATGTCGTTCTCGACCAAGTACTCCCAGAAGGTCTGGATGTTCTCCGAGAAGCGCACCCCGTCCGGCGCCTCGACGCCGCGCGAGTTCTCTTCCCACGGGTCCGGATCGTCGATGTAGGTGAGGAAGATGCTGTTGTTCACCTCGGGCAACCGGGCGTAGTAGCCGGCCCCGAACAGCCGGTAGACCGTGTCGTGGTAGCGGCGACGCCGGCGCAGCTCCTCGCGGTCCTTCTGGCGCAGCCACATCATCGCCCGTCGCCTGCCCGACTCGTCCTCGAAGGTCATCACGTCCTTGAGCTCGGGCCGCCGGTGCGCGTCGTACCAGTGCGCGACCGTCTCGGCGTACCCGCGTGTCTTCGGGTGCGCGGCGACGTTCTCGATCAGCTCGCCGTCGATGTAGACGCGCCGGCCGTCGTTCAGCGCGTCCAGGTAGTCCTCGCCAGTGCGGACGTCGGGGCCTGATCGCTTCCGCTTCTCGGCCACTGCGCTCTGAGTCATGGAACAGCTCCTTCGGTCGGCATGCCTCGAGTTCTCGACCGCACAGGATTGCGCGGGGGCGCAAACGAAGCCGAAACCGCGGTACCGTGTCTTGACATGGCGACCCGTGAGGGGACGGGATCGGGCGTCGCCGGCGTCATCCAGGTCAAGTGCCGGGTGCCGTCCGTCTCGGATCGGTCCGTCGAGCGGCGCCGTCTCACGCGGGTGATCGCCGGGCTCGCCGCCAGGAACCGGCCGCTCGCCGTGTACGCGACCGCGGGCTCCGGCAAGACGACGGCCGTCGTCCATGCGCTCCCGGAGATGGGCCGTCCGGTCGCGTGGCTGACGGTGGACGAGACCGACGCAGCTCCGGGCCGGTTCCTCACCTACCTCGAGGCGGCGCTTGCGGTCCGTGTCCCCACGGCGGCCGGGATCGCGAGCACGGCGCTCAGGCGACGGATCCCGCACCGCGAGGCTGCCGGACTCCTCGCCGAGTCCCTCGCGGACGAGCCGCTCGTTCTCGTGATCGACGAGATCGAGCGGATCGTCGACGCAAAAGACGCGCTGGCCGTGCTCGGGGCATTCCTCCGCTACGCGCCGCCGAGCGTCCAGGTGATCCTCGTCAGCCGGCGCGAGCTGCCCCTCGAGCTCGCGTCCTCCGCGCCCTTCGAGGCGGTCGCGCTGCGCGAGGACGAGCTCGCCTTCACGACGGAGGAGGCGGGGGCTGCCCTCGCCGGCTGGGGCCGCGACGGCGTCGACCCGGCAGCCGCCGTCGAGGTCACCGGCGGCTGGGTGGCAGGAGTGCTCTTCGAGGCCTGGCGGTCCGCCGATCACGTCGCCAGCCTCGGAGGCGAGGCCGACCCGCTGCACGGATACCTCGCCTCGCAGGTGCTCGACCAGCTCCCGGCGGACGAGCAGCGGTTCCTCATCGCGACCTCGCTCTTGCCCGAGGTAACGCCCGCGCGCGCAGACCATCTCGGGCAGAAGGACGCGGCGGCGACTCTCGCAGCCCTGCGCACGAAGCACCTGCCGGTGACGTGGGCAGACGGAGCCATGCGCTGCCATCCCCGCTTCCGCGAGTACCTGTTCATGCGGCTCGAGCGCCGGCCGCGGCGTGAGGTCACGGCGCTGATCGAAGCCTACGGCGAGCAGCTCGAGCAGGAGGGCCTCTACGAGGATGCCGTCGAGCAGTACCTTCGCGCCGGCTCGCTCGAGCATGCGTCGAGGGCCGCGGGCGCGGCGCTGGACGCCATCGTCGAGCGGCTCGACTTCGGCGTCGCCGAGCGCTGGCTCGAGGCGCTGGCGCCCGTTGCCAGACCCGGGGACGACAAGCTGACGAGGCCGCGGCTGATGCTGGCCATCGCGCACGAGCGCTATCGCGCCGGGGCCCGCATCGCCGACGAGCTCGCCGCGCTCGGAGAGCGCGAGCTCCTTGCGGCGAGGTCGCCGAGCACGGCGAGCATGATGGCCTGGTGCTACTTCCACGTCGGCCGCCTCGACGACGTCTACGCGGTGCTCGACGCCGCCGGAGACGGGAACGACCTCGACGCGGCCTTCGTCCTGTCGCTGCTCGACAGCACCGGCGCGCACGCGTCGTTCGACCCGGACCTGAGCGGCGGGCCGCTCGATGCTCTGATCATGCGCGTCCGCTACATCCACGGGCGGCTCCGCGAGGTCGCGGAGCCGCCGTCCTGCCCGTGGGCGGCCGCGGTCACCGCGCCGTGGCGCGTCGGCGCGCTGCGCGCGTTGGGCAACACCGATCAGGCGCTCGAGCTCTACGAGACCGAGGGGGTGGCCGACTGCGCGCCCGTCTGGTTCCACGCGATCGTCGCCCCGGAGCTCATGACCGACCTCGGCCGGCTCCAGGACGCACGGCAGGCGCTCGCGCGAGGCCGCTCGCTCATCCGGCAGTCGGGCTCGGTCGTGTACGACATGCTCAACCGCCTGATCGAGGCGAAGCTCGAGCTGTGGCTCCAGCACGACCACGAGCGCGCGTATCGAGTCCTGCGACGCTTGGAGGAGCGACCCGAGGCGTCGAGCTACGGGTTGATCGCAGAGCAGGTCGGAACGTGGATGGGCATGGTTCACCTCCTCCGCGGCGAGGACGCCGACGCCGCCCGCCGCCTGCGCGACGCGGTTCGCAGCATGCGGGCGATGGACCGGCCGCTCGAGCTCCCGGCGGCGGCGGTGCTGCTCGCCGAAGCGGATTGGCGACTCGGCCGGCAGGAGGAGGCGGACGCTGCCGCCGACGCGGCGCTCGAGGCCGCGAGGCGGCAGGGCTCGTACCACGGGCTGCTGCAGGCGCTCGAGCGCTTCCCCGCGGTCGCGTCGCGCCGGCTGGACGCCGAGCTGCACGCAGACTCTCCCTGGCACGAGATCGGACGCTCGCTCCTTGCCCGAGGCGCTCCCATCGCGGGCGAGCGAGCCCATGCCCGCCTCGTCGACTTGGGCGAGCCGGCGATCCTCGTCGACGGAGCGCGAGCGCGTCCTCGTATCAAGAAGACCTACGAGCTGCTCGCGTACCTCTCCGTCCACGCAGGCCGCCACGTCGACCGCGAGGAGCTGCTCACGGCGCTCTTCGACGGCCGGGACGACGAGTCGACCCGTTCCTACCTGCGGCAGGCGGTTCAGCAGCTGCGCGACGTGCTACCCGAGAGCTCCCGGCTCGCGTTCGAGGGAGGACGGCTCCGCCTCGGAGACGGCTTCGTGCTGCAGAGCGAATCAGCGCGCGCGGAAGCCCTGCTCGCCAGGGCGATGCGGATCCGAGGCCCGGAGAGGCTCGACCTGCTCCTGGGAGCAGTCGCCGTACTCGACCAGGGGGAGTACCTGGCCGGCGTCCGCTCGGTCTGGGCCGAGGAGCGGCGGGCCGAGCTCGCGGGGCTCGCGGCGGACGCACGCCACGAGGCGGCGCAGAGCGCGTTCGAGGCCGGACGGTACCGGGAGGCGGAGGCGCTCGCGAGCGCGGTGCTGCGGGCCGATCCGTATCGGGAGGCGACGTGGCGCCTGCTGATGAGGGTCGCGAGCGCGCTCGGAGACGACGATCGCGTCATCGCGATGTACCGCCGCTGCCAGCGCACGCTGAGCAAGCTCGGCGTGTCGCCGTCGCGCAGCACGACCGCCCTGCTGGAAGCCCTGCGCCGCTAGAGCGTGTCATCATCAGACCAGCCTCGCACGGAGCCGGCCTGTGACCGGGACGAGCGCGGATCAGAACCAGGCTGCCTGGGCGACCTCGATGACGAGCTCGGCTTCCTTCGCTGGTCGTCGGGCGAGATCGGATGGAGAACCTCCTCGTGCCGAGAGGAAACCGGTCCTTGCCGCAGAAGATCGGCGGCTCCACGGGGCCGAGGCGTGGCCCCTGGGAGCACGCACATGACGAGCGGGCGAATCCCAAAGCGCAGGATCCTCGGAGTTCCCGGCGTCGAGCACCAGGCGCCCATTCCCCAGGCTGTCGAGCTTGCGGGGCTCGTCTACTCCTCGGCGATCTCCGGCCAGGATCCCGCGACGGGCGAGCTGCCGGCGGATCCGGCGCAGCAGGCCGAGCTCGTCTTTCAGCACGTCCGAGCGCTCCTGGAGCAGGCCGGGAGCGGGCCGGAGGCGATCGCGAAGATGACGATCTACGTCAGCGACGACGCCTACCGAGACGACGTCAATCGCGAGTGGCTGAGCATGTTCCCGAACGAGGACGACCGCCCTGCGAGGCACATCGTGCGGACAGACCTCAGGCGGGGGATGCTCGTCCAATGCGAGCTCGTCGCCGTCCTCCGCGACTGCTGAGACGCGGGCGCCCATCGCTATGAGGCCCGCGTCCGCCACTGCTCGCGGGGCGCGACGGTCGCGCTGACGCCGTCCCACTCGTCACGCCGATGTCGAGCACCCGCCCGGCCCGATGCACCTCGCCTGGTGGGAGCCTGACCACAACGGGAACGGACTCGAGGCTCGCGGCTCGGACGATGCCCTCCAGCTCGCGCTACGTCGCAGGAGCATCTTCCTCGGCCGCGTACTCGTCGCGACGAGGGCTGAAGACGCTCAGCGCCAGGGCAGGCTCCTCGCCGAGGGTCTCGCCGAAGTGCTCCACGTCCGGCGGCACGACCAGCATGTCGCCCTTCTCGAGGATCGTCTCCTCGCCGCCCACGACGAAGCGCATCCGGCCGGCGAGCAGGTACTCGATCTGCTCGTGCGGATGGGCGTGCGGGCGCACCTCGTGCCCCGGCTCCATCGTCGTAAACGCGAGCGTCGCGCCCGAGCCCGAGAAGACACGCCGGACGACGCCGGGCCGAGCGCGCGTCGTATTGAGCTGGTTGAACCGGCTGCGCTTCATCGTTCGCCCCTTTCGTGTCGTTGCGCTGCCGCCGGCGCGGCGGTGGCGGGCTCGAGCGGCGGCGTCCCGTACGTGTCGAAGGAGGGCGGAAACTCGCGGCCCCAGGCACGCGAGCTCCGGTACCGGGCCACGGGCCACCTGACGGTTGCCTCCGGGTCGGGGTCGAAGACGAGGTAGCCGCCCGAGGTCACCTCGACACGATTGCCGCCCGGCTCGAAGACGTACAGGTAGAAGGAGTGGATCGGCGTGTGCTTCGCCGGCCCCGCCTCGATGAAGACCCCGTGATCCTGGAAGATGTCCGCGGCACGCAGGACGTCCTCGCGCGCGTCGACCCAGAACGCGACGTGATGCAAGCGGCCGCGCGCCGGAAGCTGCTCCTTGACGTAGATGATCTCGTGGCCCTGGACCGTCGCCGTCAACCAGGCGCCGTACTCGCTCCCGTCCTCGAGCTCGATCACCTCCGTCGTGCGGTAGCCGAGGAAGGTCTCCAGGAACTCGCGGCACGCCTGGACCTCCGGCGAGAGGAAGTTCGCGTGCTCGAGGCGCCGGACGCCCACGCCCCGGCTGGAGCGGCGCTGAACCTGGTTGAGCATCGGCGGCTCGAGCGATGCCGGCGGCTCGTAGCGCTCCGTCTCGTAGTAGAGCTCGAACGGTCTCCCATCCGGGTCGGTGAAGCGGTACGCCGGCCCGTGGCCGAGGTCGCCGTCCACCCAGCCGACCCCGAGCCCCGACGCCTCCAATGCCTTCACCCGGCGCTCCAGAGCCTGTGCGCTCGAGGCGCGAAGCGCCAGGTGCCCGAGGCCGGGCCGAGGCGCCTCGGTGACCTTGAGGGAGTAGCGCTCGTAGTCCCCGAAGCCGCGAAGGAAGACGGACCCCTCGCTGCGCGCAACCTCGTCCATGCCCATCACGTCGGCGAAGAACGAGACGCTGGCGGACGGCGTCGGGGTCAGGAGCTCGACGTGCCCGATGTGAGCCACCTCACCCCTCGCGTCTGCCCCGGCCCCACGGCTCGTGCCGTCCCGCATCGGGCTCTAGAATATATTATCGCGAATAGGAGTCAAGGCTGTGACCCAGACGCTTGCGTTCCGAACGAAGGCAGAGCTCGTCTACGACAATCTCCGGAAGCGGATCCTGGGAGGTGACCTCGAGCCGGGCAGTCAGCTCTCGATCAGCGCCGTCGCCCGCGAGCTCGGCGTCTCCGAGATCCCCGTGCGCGAGAGCTTCACGAGGCTGGAGTCCGAGGGGCTCCTTCAGTCGGAGGCGCACAAGAGCGCGACCATCTCGGTGCTCGACGCGCACGACGTCGAGGAGCTGTTTGCGATCCGGGTCGAGCTCGAGGCTCTGGCGCTGCGGCACGCTGCGACGCACATCACGCCGTCTCAGCTCGCGGGGATCCGCGCCATTCTCGACCAGATGGCCGCGGCCGAGCGCGAAGGGGATGCGGCCGCCTACGGCCGGCTGAATCGCGAGTTCCACCTCGCGATCTACGACGCCCAGCCGTTTCGCAGGCTGTCGGCGATGATCCGCCAGCTCTGGGATTCGACGGACTGGTGTCGCCGCATCTTCGCGACGGACGCCGACTACTGGCTGGCGTCGTCGAGCGAGCACGAGGGCATCTACGAGACCCTCGAGGCTCGCGACGGGGAGCGGGCGGCGACGCTGCTCAGGCAGCAGAAGGCGCGTGGGTGTCGGCGGCTTCTCGAGCACGCTGCGTCGGCCGACGACGCTGCTTGAGCGGCTCGTTCCCCGACGGACACGGAGACGACCGCGTACCAGTCGAGACAACGCCCCGAGGACGTAGGCGGCGCCGGAACTGGAGCTGCGTTCCCTCAGCGGGCCCTGGCGCAGGCCTCCGACAGCGCCCGCCGCACCAGCACCCGGACGAGGTTCCGCTTGTACTCGGCGGAGCCGTGCGCGTCCTCGACCGCGCCCGACGCCTCGGCCGCCGCATCGCCTGCAGCCTCGAGCGAGCCGGCACGTGGTGCCCCGGCGTCGATTCCGACGAGCGCCTCCTCCGCCTCGTTCACCCGAACGGGCATCGGGCTCACGGAGCCGACCGCGACCCTGGCCTCGACGACTCGCCCGTCCTCGACGCGGACGTTGCAGGCGACGGTCGCCGCCGGCCGCTCGTGAAACGCGAGCTTCACATGGACCGCCGCCGAGCCGCCCGGCGGTGCCGGCACCTCGATCCGGGTGAGCAGCTCGCACTGCTCGAGCGCGGTCTGGTAAGGGCCGCGGACGAAGGCCGCCGCAGGAATGCGCCGCTCGGCGCCTCCACCGCGCCGGGCGACCAAGACCGCGTCCGAGGCGAGGAGAAAGGTCGCCGGATCCGAGTGCGGGTCGGCGAAGCACAGGTTCCCGCCGACCGTGCCCGCGTTCCTGACACGCAGGTTCGCGACCGAGCGTTCCATCTGGGCGAACGCCGGCCAACGCTCGCGAACGTGCGGGTGCCCCTCGACCTCGCGGTGGGTGGCCGCTGCCCCGACCGACAGCGTGTCGCCCACGACCCGGATGCCTCGAAGCTCCTCGATCCCCTTGACATCCACGAGGTGGCGGAACTCGGCGAAGCCCAGCTTCATGAGGAGCAGGAGCTCCGTACCGCCGCAGTAGACGGCCGCCTCGTCACCGAGGCGCTCGAGCAGCGTCGTCGCCTCCTCGACGGTCGCGGGCGTGTGCAGCTCGAAGGGCGGAAGCCTCGTCACGCGCGCTGGACCGCGGCACCTGCCGGCTCGGACAGAACGTCGAGGGCCGCCTCGATCCCGTCGCCGACTGCCACGCCGACGCCCTGGTCGGCGAGACCGCGGCCGAGGGCGGAGAGCGCGACGATCGGGTTGAGCGAGCGAGCGGCGGGACCCATGTGGCCGATGCGTACCAGGCGCTCCTTCAGCTCGCCGTACCCGGGCGAGAGCATCACGCCGTAGCGCTCGCGGATGTGGGCGAGCAACCCGAGCGTATCCACGCCCTCCGGGGTTGACACGGCAGTGACACAGGACGCCGCGATCGCTTCGCTCCGCGCCCAGAGGTCGAGCCCCATCGCTCGGATGCCTGCTCGAGTCGCGCGCGCCGAACGCCGATGCAGCGCGATCGACCCGTCGAGGCCGAGCTCGATCACCTCGTCGCACGCGGCGTCGACCCCGTGGACATCCGATACGGACGGCGTGTACGGGAACGCCTCCCGCCCCCCGTCGATCCAGCGCTCCTTCCAGTCGAGGAGGGAGAGGAACGAGCCACGGGGCGCGCGCGGGTTCGCCCGAATGGCGTCCCAGGCTGCATCCGAGACCGTCATGAGCGACATCCCCGAGGGCCCGGCAAGACACTTCTGCGGGCCTGCGACGCACACGTCGAGCCCCCAGTCGTCGGGGCAGAGCTCCTCCCCGCCCAGAGACGAGACGACGTCGGCGATGACCAGGGCGCCGCGCTCCTTCGCGATCCTTCCAAGCTCTGCCGCAGGGTTGAGCGTCCCCGAGGGCGTCTCGGAGTGGACGAAGGCCACGAGCCTGGCCTCGGGGTGCTCCGCGAAGGCGCGCTCGAGGTCGGCGGGACCGACCGCGTCGTTGTACGGAACCTCGACCTCGACGAGCTCCGCTCCGTACTCCTTGAGCCAGAGGCCGAACCACTTGCCGTACACGCCCGAGACGCAGTTGATCGCCGTGTCGCCGGGGCGCACGAGCGCCCGGGCTGCCGCCTCGAGCCCGAGCACGGCCTCGCCCTGCATGAGAACGACGTCGTTTTGCGTCCGGTAGATCTCGGCCAGCTTCCGCTCGAGGGCTCGGAAGCGCTCCAGGAAGACTGGGTCGTAGTCGTAGGTGATCGGCGAGCCAAGCGCCGCGAGGACTCGCGGAGAGGCCATCGTCGGGCCGGCGGTGAGAGTGAAGGCTGGGTCACGCATCCGGGTCTCCTTCAGTCGAGAGCGTGGTCGGTACCGCGGTGGCGACCATTCGTCAGCGGGCTCCCCGCACGTACGGGACGCCGAGCGCGGCCGGCAGGTAGGCCTTGCGGCCGAAGAGCAGGAGCACGACGATCACGGCGAGGAACGGGAGCATGTTGACGACGTCGATCGGAATGTCCACTCGGGCGACCTGGAGCGCCGTCTGGAGCTGCAACGACATGCCGATCACGAGCGAGCCGACCACCACCCAGAGCGGGCGCCCGCGCGCGAGCATGGCGATGACGATCGCGATGAAGCCCGCACCGTTCGTCATGAACGGCTCGAACGTGCCCGCCCCGAGGATCGCGAGGTAGGCGCCGCCGAGGCCGCCGAGGGCGCCGGCCGCGAGGACGCCCCCGGTTCGAGCCCGATACACGCTCACCCCCGCCGCATCGAGCGCCGACGGCTTGTCGCCGGCCGCCTTCAGGTTGAGTCCCGCGTTGGTGGAGCGGAACATCCACCAGACAGCGATCGCGAGGCCGATCCCCAGGTAGACGAGGAGGTGCTGCGTGAAGATGCTGCGGCCCACGACGGGGAGCTCGTCGAGGCCCGGTAGCGCGACGAGCTCGGGCGAGCCGAGGCGCGGCCGCTCGGTCAGGATCGCACCGTGGAGCAGGCTCGTCAGGCCCTCCGCGGCGAGCGTGATCGCAATTCCGATCACGATCTGGTCGAGGCCGAGACGGACGCAGAGCACCGCCATCAGCACCGAAGCCAGCATCCCGGCGGCCAGTCCTCCGAGGAAGCCCACCCACGTGTATCCGGAGTAGAGGGCGCAGCTGAAGCCGACGTAGGCGCCGATCAGCATCATCCCTTCAAGCCCGATGTTCAGGACCCCGGCGCGCTCCGAGATCGTCTCACCCAGCGCGGCGAACAGGAGCGGGACGCCGGCGAGGATGCCGCCCGCGATGAGCGCAGTCAGAAACTGCTCCGTGAAGACCGTCCCCAGCACGATCTCCCCGCCGACGAGCTCAGCCATGGAGCCGCCTCCGCCGGAGGGCCTCGGAGAGCCCGGCCGTCAGGTAGCTCCGCCCGAGCGCGCGCCGCCGCCCGAGGTACTCGGTCACCGCCATGAAGAGGAGAATGAGGCCGACGAGCACGAGCAGGAAGTCGTTCGGGAGCTCTGCCCTGCGCGCCGCGACGTCCCCGCCGATCGAGAGCGTCGCGAGCAGCCACACGAAGGGAATGACGGCGATCGCGTTCAGGCGGGCCAGGAAGACGAGCGGGACGACGACGAGGCCGAAAGCTGGGTTCCAGTCGGCCCGAACGTAGCCCCACACCCCGAGGATCTCTGCGGCTGCCGCGAACCCGATCAGCATTCCGCTCACCGCGAACGACATCACGATCAGCCGCCTGAGGTTGAGGCCGAAGTGTGCGGCCGCTCGCGGGTTCGCCCCGAGCACGTTCAGCCGCAGGCCGAACGACGTGCGCGTCATGACGTAGTGCACGATCAGGATGGCGGCGAACGCGAGCAGGATGCCCACGTGGATACGTGTGCCGGGAATCGACGGGAGCCGGTCCTCGAGCGGCAGCACCGATGTCTGCGGCACGTTCGTGGACTCGAAGTCGCGGAACGGCCCCTTGATGAAGAGGTTGGCGACGCTGATCCCGATGAAGGTCATCATCAGCGTCGTGATGATCTCGTTGACGCCATACCAGGCTCGGAGGAACGCGGGGACGATCGTCCAGGCTGCGCCGACGGCGCCGGCGAGCAGCCAGACGAGGACCAGCGTCACGGCGTTCGGAAGAGACGCGTCGAGCGACGGCCCGACGCC
>CAZCIJ010000079.1:0-11463 GCA_964498265.1 uncultured Gaiellales bacterium
AGATCCCGAGCCGCTCCGGTCGCTCGGGCCAGGCCACGCCGGCTGCCCCAGCCTCGACAACCACAAGCATCAACGGCCGCGACTGCGACCTCCAAGCTGCGGGTGTTGTCAAACGTTATGAGAGGCCGCACCAGACGATTGATGCGCACCGCACGCGCGCCGTCGCGATGAGGGCGGCGGTGCTCACCGTCTCGGACGGCGTGTTCCGCGGCGCCCGCGACGACACGAGCGGCAGCCTGCTCGCCGAGCTCCTCGCGGACGAGGGGTTCGAGGTGGAGCGGCGCGTCGTCCCGGACGAGCGCGGGGAGGTCGCGGCCGCGATCCGGGAGCTCGCCGCCGCCGCGGGCGTCGTCCTGACGACGGGCGGCACGGGGCTCGCTCCGCGCGACGTGACCCCCGAGGCCACGCTCGACGTCGTCGAGCGCGTCGTGCCGGGGATTCCCGAGGCCCTGCGGGCGGACGCGGCCGCGAGGACGCCGCACGGGATGCTCTCGCGCGGCGCCGCCGGCGTTCTCGGACGAGCGCTCGTCGTCAACCTCCCAGGCTCTCCGGGCGGATGCCGGGACGGCTTCGAGCTGCTTCGCCCCGCGCTTCGGCACGCCGTCGAGCTCCTCGAGGACGTGCCGACGTCGCACCGCCAGACGTGAGCGACGCGACTGCACTTCGGTATACGAAGCTCTTTGCCTCGCTCGTCAAGATCGAGCACACGATCTTCGCGCTTCCGTTCGCGTACGTCGGCGCCTTCCTCGCCGTCGACGGGATCCCGAGCGCGCACGACCTCGTCTGGATCACCGTGGCGATGGCGGGCGCGCGCAGCCTCGCCATGGCGCTGAATCGTCTCATCGACGCGGGAATCGACGCGCGCAACCCGCGCACGGCCGGTCGCGAGATCCCGCGCGGGGCGCTCACGCCCGCCCAGGTCCTCGTCTTCTGCATCGCCTCGCTGGCGCTGTTCCTCGTCGCCGTCTACCAGCTGGCGCCGATCGTGCGCTGGCTCTGGCCGATCCCCGTCGCCGGCTTCGTCGTCTATCCGTACCTCAAGCGAGCGACGTGGCTCTCCCACTTCTGGCTCGGCGCCGTCGACGGCCTGGCGCCGATCGGCGCGTGGGCGGCCGTCACGAACGAGCTGCCCTGGCAAGCCTGGCTCCTCGGCGCCGCCGTGGCGGTCTGGATCGCCGGGTTCGACGTCCTCTACGCCCTCTTCGACCTCGACGTCGACCGTGCGCAAGGGTTGCACTCGCTTCCGGCCCGCTTCGGGGTCGAGGCGGCCTTCGCCGTCTCGAGGGCGTGCCACGTCGCCGCCGTCGCGCTGCTGGTCGGCGCGGGGCTCGGGCTCTCGGTCGGAGCGCTCTACTGGGCAGGGCTGGCTGCGGTCGCGCTGCTCCTCTCGTACGAGCACGCGCTGGTCTCCCCACGCGAGTGGTCCCGCCTCGATGCGGCGTTCTTCGCGATGAACGGTCTCATCAGCATCGTCTTCTTCGGCTTCGTGCTCGCGGAGGTGCTCGTGTCGTGAACGCCTTCCCGCAGGCGCTCGCCATCACGGCCCGGGGTCTGGAGAAGCGCTTCGGCGAGCACGAGGTCCTGCGCGGAGTCGACGTGGATCTGCCTCGAGGCGGGTTTTTCCTCGTCACCGGCCGCAACGGGTCAGGGAAGAGCACGCTGCTGCGGCTCTTCGCAGGGCTCCTCGCGCCGTCGGCGGGCGAGCTCGTCGTGGCTGCCGACCGGCGCTCGGTCGGGTATCTGGGACACGAGCCGCTCGTCTACCGGGAGCTGACCGCAGTGGAGAACCTCGAGCTGTACGGCCGGTTGTACCGGGTGCCCGAGCGCAAGGAGCGGATCGGCATGCTCCTCGAGCGCTACGGCCTCTGGGATGCTCGTCACGAGCGAGCGGGCTCGTACTCGCAAGGGATGCGACAGCGGCTAGCGCTCTGCCGCGCGCTGCTGCACGAGCCGGCGCTCCTCCTCCTCGACGAGCCGTTCGCCGGTCTCGACCAGGAGGGCAGCGAGCTCCTCGACTCGGAGCTGGCCGCGCTCGCCTCGCTGTCCACCCTCGCCGTCTGCTCGCACGCGCCCGAGCGCCTCGAGCGCCTGGCGACGACGCGTCTGGCCCTCACATGACCTCTTACGTCCTCGACGTCCTCGTCCTCGCCCGCAAGGATCTCCTGCTCGAGCTGCGGTCGCGCGACACGGTGCCCGCGATGCTCGTGTTCGTCGTCGGCACGCTGGTCGTCTTCCATTTCGCGCTGCCCGACTCTGCCGGCGACGACGCGGCCAAGGGTCTCCTGTGGGTCGCGATCCTCTTCACGGCGCTCCTGGGCCTCGGCCGCGTATACGCGGCCGAGCGCGAGCACGACCTCCTCCAGGGGCTGATCCTCGCCCCGTGCGATCGAAGCGCCATCTGGCTGGCGAAGACGGCCAGCGTGGTCGTGTTCCTCCTCGTCATGGAGGTCATCGCGCTTCCCGCCTTCGCGCTCTTCTACGCGCCGGTGGGCGGAGCGATGATCGCGGCCGTCGTCCTGGCCGATCTGGGGATCGCGGCCGTCGGGGCGCTGCTCTCGGCGATCGCCCTCGCGAGCAGGGCGCGCGAATTGGTGCTTCCCCTGCTGTTCATCCCGCTCGCGGTCCCCGTCGTGATCGGCGGCGTCGGGGCCTCCATCGTCGACGATCCGGGCCGGTTCCTCTGGTTCCTGGGTCTCTACGACGCGATCTTTGCGATCATCTCGTGGGCGTCCTTTGAGTACGTCGTTACGGAATAGGCAGGTTGCTCAGGGCCCGGCGCTGGCCGTGGCTGCGTTCGTTCTGCTCCTCGCGGGCGTGGGCCTCGCCCTGTGGTGGGCTCCGATCGATGCCGACCAGGGCTTCAGCCAGAAGATCTTCTACATCCACGTCCCGATCGCCCTCACGGCCTACGCGTGCTTCGGCTGGGGCGCGTGGAAGGCGCTGCGGCTGCTCTGGAAGAACGAGGAGCGGTACGACCTCGAGAGCTACACGGCCATCCACATCGGGACGATCTTCGGCATCCTCACCCTCGTCACCGGCTCGATCTGGGCCAAGATCTCGTGGGGTGTCTGGTGGTCCTGGGGGGAGCGGCAGCTCGTCGTCTTCCTCATCCTCTTCCTCTTCTACTGCGCGTACTTCATGCTGCGCTTCTCGGTCGACCCGGGGCCGCGCAGGGCGAGGACGTCTGCCGTCTACGCGCTCTTCGGCGTCGTGCTCATCCCCATCAGCTTCCTCGCCATCCGCATCCTCGGGACGATCCTCCACCCGGCGGTGTTCACGCGCGAGGGTCCGCAGATGAGCGGCTCGATGTTCGGGGTCTTCCTGATCGTGCTCGCCGGCATGCTCGCGCTGTTCGGGGCCCTGTACCAGACGGAGCTCGCAGGGAAGCGGCTCGACCGCTGGCTCAGGGAGCTGCGGAGGGCACTCGCGTGACCACGGCCGAGACGTACGTGACCGCCGCGTACGCCGTGGTCCTCGCCGTCGTCCTCCTGTACGTCGTCATCTACGCGTTCCGAATGGCCAGGCTCCGGCAGGAGGTCGCCGAGCTCGCCGAGCTCGCCAAGCGCCGAAGGGAGCAAGATCTGGAGCGGCGGCTCGAGCGCGAGTCGGTCACGTGATGGGCGAGATCGCGCTCGTGCTCGTGTGGCCTGCGCTCATCGGCTACGCGGAGGCCGCGCTGGCATACGCGGGCGAGGCGCTCCGGCCCGGACGGCTGGCACGCCTCGCCATCTGGGGCGTCCGTCTGGGTTGGCTCGCTCAGACGGCCCTGCTGGTCGCCCAGGCAGTCCACTCGGCGGGGTTCCCGTGGGACTCCTGGGCCGGCTCGCTCAACCTCTTCGTCTGGATGTGCGTCGGCACGTACCTCGTCTGGGGCTGTCGCGCACCTTTCCGCCTTCTGGGTCTCGCGGTCATGCCGCTCGCGGCGGGGCTGCTCGTCCTCTCGTGGGCCGCCGGCGGCGCGGGCACGAGGAGCGAGGGCAGCGAGGGCAGCGCGCTCTTCCTCGCGCTGCACGTAGGACTCGTCCTCGCCGCATTCGCCGGATTCACGCTCGCCGCCGGGCTCGCCGGCGTCTACCTCTGGCAGGAGAGCCGGCTCAAGCGCCATGCGCCGGGGATCCTGATGGTGCGGGCGCCGTCGCTCGCGACGCTCGACCGGCTGATCGGCCGGACGGTGGTGGTCGCGCTACCGGCGCTCACGCTCGGGATCGGCATCGGACTGGGACGGCTCGGAGTCGAGAGCGCCCGCTTCGACGCCGTGATGGCGTTCGCGCTGGCCACCTGGGCGATCTACGCCGCGTTCCTCGTCCTGCGCTACGAGGCCGGCTGGCGCGGGCGCCGCACCGCCTACCTCGCGCTCACCGGGTTCGTGCTCGTCATCCTCGTTCGGCTCGGCTCCATCCCCCTCGCGCACTTCTGACCGTGCACCTCGTTCTCGTCGGCACCTCGCATCACCTCGCGCCGGTCGAGCTCCGCGAGCGGCTCGGCTTCGACGAGGAGACGGGCCGCGTCCTGCTCGCTCGCCTGGCCGGCGCGGAGAGCGAGGCGGTCGCGCTGTCGACGTGTAACCGCGTGTGCATCTACCTCGCCGACGACGACGCACCTTCGGCGACTCAGAGGGGCGTCGGTGAGCTCGCCGCCCTTGCCGGCCTCCGTCCGGGCGAGATCGCGGGCTCGCTCTACGTGAAGGAGGACGAGGAAGCCGCGCTCCACCTCTTCCGCGTCGCGTCGGGCCTCGACTCGATGGTGCCCGGCGAGGCGCAGATCCTCGGCCAGGTTCGCGAGGCGTTCGAGGCCTCGGACAAGGCCGGGGCTGCCGGTCCCGTTCTTCATCGCCTCTTCCGTCAGGCTCTGCACACGGGCCGGCGCGTCCGGAACGAGACTCGGATCGGCGAGACGCCGGCCTCCGTGTCGTCGGCGGCCGCCGATCTCGCAGCGCGCATCTTCGACGACCTCCCGAACCGCCGTGCGCTGCTCGTCGGCGCCGGCAAGATGGGCGAGCTGGCCGCCGAGGGGCTCGTCTCGCTCGGCCTCGGCTCCCTCGTGGTTGCGAATCGCACACCCGAGCGAGCCGCCCAGGTGGCGACGCGCTTCGGCGGCCGCGCGGCCGCGATAGACGAGCTCGAGCCGCTGCTCGACGAGGTCGACGTCGTCGTCGCCTCCGCAGGGGCCGACGGCTACCTGCTCACCGCACGTCAGGTCGAGCGCGCGTTGCGAGCGCGGCGAGGCCGGCCGATCTTCCTCATCGACATCGCCGTTCCGCGCGACCTCGACCCCGCGATCAACGAGCTGCCGGGCTGCTACGTCTACGACATCGACGATCTCAAGCAGGTCGTCGAGGTCTCGTCGACGGGCCGCCGCGACGAGGCCGAGCGAGCGGAGAGGATCGCCGCCGAGGAGGCCCGACGGTTCGCGGTCTGGCAGCGCTCGCTCGAGGTCGTGCCCGCGATCTCGTCTCTGCGGCGGCGCGCCGAGCAGATCCGCGAGTCGGAGCTCTCCCGGGCCCGGGCGAAGCTGGCCGATCTCTCGCCGAGCGAGCGCGACGCCGTGGAGTCGCTGACCGTGCAGATCGTCAACAAGCTGCTCCACCTACCGACCGTGAGGCTCAAGGAGGCCGCCGCCGGGACGAACGGCGCCGCCTTCGCCGAGACGGTCCGGCACCTGTTCGACCTCAGCGACGACGAGTAGCCTCGGGAGGGAGGACGGGTGCTGGTTCGGCTCGGGTCACGCGGCAGCCGGCTCGCGCTGGCTCAGGCGGAGCTCGTCGCAGACGCCTTGCGCGAGGCGACGGGCGCCGACGTCGCGCTCGTTCCTATCACGACGACCGGCGACCGCGATCGTAGGCGTCCGTTCGGAGAGATCGGGGCCCGCGGCGTCTTCGTGAAGGAGATCGAGGAAGCGCTCCTCGCCAGCCGGGTGGACGTGGCCGTCCACTCGGCCAAGGACATGACCTCGAGCGAGACGGAGGGCCTGGCGGTCGGCTGTTACCTCCCGCGGGGGGACGCGCGCGACGCTCTGTGCGGCGCCGACGGGCTGCGTCCGGGACTGCGGATAGGGACGGCCTCGGCACGGCGCCGGGCGCAGCTGCTCGCTCTCGAGCCGTCGATCACGGTCAAGCCCCTTCGGGGCAACGTGGACACGCGGCTGCGCAAGCGCGACGAGCGGGGGCTGGACGCCGTCGTCCTCGGTGCGGCGGGACTCGAGCGTCTGGGCCTCGCTGCCGAGATCGGCTACCGGTTCCCGCCATGGGAGCTGGTTCCCGAGGCAGGCCAGGGCGCCATCGCGCTCCAGGTGCGGGCCGGCGAGGAGCACCTCGTCGACGCGCTCGACGACGCGGAGACGCGCCGGCGCGTCACTGCCGAGCGCGCGTGCGTGGCGCGCGTCGGCGCCGGCTGCCTCGCTCCCGTCGCCGCCTATCACGACGGGAGCCTCCTGACGGCCCTGATCGCCGCGGACGACGGATCCTGGGTGGAACGGCGACACGGCGCCGACCCGATCGCCGTCGCGGACGAGCTCCTTGCCGCCACCGCCGGAGCAGACCCGTGACGGGGGCCGTCAGAGTCGTCGTCACGCGGGCAGTCGAGGGGGCCGCTCCCCTGCTCGAGCGCCTGCACGCGCACGGGCTCGAGGTCGCCTTCTGCCCTCTCGTCCGGATCGAGCCGATCGACGGGCCGCCCCTTCGCCTCGACCGCTACGACTGGCTCGTGCTCACGAGCGCGCGCGCCGTGGAGCTGCTCGTGCGCCGTCTCGAGGGCGATCCGCCGGCTGTCGCCGCGATCGGCCCCGGCACGGCGGCGAGCCTGCGCGCGCACGGGATCGAGCCGGCGCTCGTGCCCGTGCACGCCACTCAGGAAGGCCTTCTCGACGAGCTCCGGGCGGCCGTCGAGACCGGAGGCTCCCGGCGCGGCGAGACACGTGTCGTGTTCGCCGGCGCCGAGGGCGCGCGCGACCTGCTTGCGCGGGAGCTCGAAGCGGACGTGATTCACCTCTACCGGACCCTGGAGCTCAGCCCGCAGGACTTTCCGGACGGTGACCTCGTCGTGCTCGCCTCCGCGTCGGCTGCCCGCGCCTACGCGCGCCTGGGTGGCGGCCGCCAGTGCGTCTCGATCGGCCCGGTGACGACGGCGGAGGCGAGACGGCAGGGCCTGCACGTCGCGCGAGAGGCGCGGTCACCCGATCTGGACGGGCTCACCGAAGCGGTTACGCTTGCGGCATCGCGCCTCGCGTCGTCACGTTCCTGAGCGACTACGGGCTCGAGGACGAGTTCGTCGGCGTCTGCCACGGCGTCATCAAGGGCATCGCGCCGGCGGCCGAGATCATCGACATCACCCACGGCATCGCGCCCCAGCACGTGCTGCAGGGCGCGCTCGTGCTCGCCGAGACGCTGCCCTACATGCCGGTCGGCGTGCACGTTGCCGTCGTCGACCCGGGGGTCGGCGGCACGCGCAGGCCGCTCGCCCTGCGCGGCGGCGGCGGCCGCCTCTACGTCGGTCCGGACAACGGCCTGCTCCTCGTGGCCGCGGATCGGCTGGGAGGCGTTGAGTCGGCCGTCGAGCTCACGCGTCGCGAGTACATGCTCGACCCCGTCTCGCCCACCTTCCACGGGAGGGACGTGTTCGCGCCGGCCGCGGCCCACCTCGCCTCCGGCGTGCCCCTCGAGTCGCTCGGGGATCCTCTTGGAGACGGCGAGCTGGTCAGGCTCGAGCTCGCGCGCGCTCTGGTCGAGCCCGGGCTGATTCAGGCGACCGTGCTCGCGGTGGACCGCTTCGGGAACGTGCGGCTGAACGTCGCAGGCGCCGATCTCGAGCGGGCCGGGATCGCAGGCGGCGACGGCATCGAGGTCGAGGTCGCGGGCAGGCGCTACTCGGCGCTCGCCGCGCGGACGTTCACGGACGTCCGCCCGGGTGGGATCGTGCTCATCGAGGATTCCTCCGGCAGCCTCTCGCTGGCGATCAACAGGGGCAGCGCGATGCGCATCCTCGCTGCGGTCGTCGGCCAGGAGGTGACGATCACGGGCGGCTGAGGACCTTGCCGGCGAGGTCGCACGGACGTAGGATCGGGGTAACGACGTCCGCGGCGCGGTCGCACCGGCCCGGACGTCGTCTAGTGCGGCCTCTCATAACGTCCGACTCGAAACACTCCTGGCTCGGAGGCCTCTAGTAGAAGGGCGTGTTCGGCTCGAGGCCGCAGAGCATCCTGCCGTATAGCTCCGTCGTCGGCCCCGGATTCATCAGCGCGTGGTTCGCCAGCGCCTGCATGTCACGCTGGAAGCGCTGGATGGGAACCTGCGGCTGGATCGCCGAGGCTCCGCTCGCGAAGAAGAGCGTGTCCACAGCCTGGCGGGCGAGGCCCGTCGCGTGGCTGATGTGCGCGCGGCATCTGACGCGCGCCTCGAGCGACAGCAGCCCGTCTGCGTGCTCGTCGAGGATGGCGCACGCTCGCCGGACGTGCGCGTCCGCCGACTCGATCGTCAGGGCTGCCTCGCCGACCTGGAGGTGCGTGGCAGGGGCCTCGGCCTGGCTCGTGTAGTTCGTGAAGGTGATGGCGCGCCCGGGCAGCCGCTCGAGGAACGCGTCGAGCGCGCCGCGGGCGATCCCGACGGGCGTGCCGCCGGCGTTGACGATCAGGACCGAGACCGCCGGAAGGTTGAAGTACGGGTTGTCGGAGTTGTGGCGCGTCGGGTACGCGCCTTCGATTGCATCCGGCAGCGGGAGGCTGCGATGCGCCGGCACGAAGACGTCCTCGGCCACGACGGTGTTGCTCCCCGTTCCGGCCATGCCGCTCGCGTACCAGTCGTCGAGGATCGTCAGCTCGATGCTTGGGACGAGAACGCACGTCGGAACGCCGCCGCCGCCGTCCGTCTGGACGACTGTGTTGAGGAGCGTCCAGTTGGCGCCGTGACAACCGGTGTTGAACGGCCAGCGACCGTTGATCACGAAGCCCCCGTTCTTCCTGACCGCCGTCCCCGTCGGCGAGAGCGCGCCGCTGATCCTCTGGTCCGGGGTCGTGAAGATCTCCTCCTGCGCCTCGTCCGGGAAGACGCCGCCGAGCCAGCACATGGCGCTGAAGATCGTCCCGACCCAGGACGTCGACGGGCAGCCGCGCGCGATCTCCGCGAGCACGTCGTACTGCGTCTGGAAATCTGCCTCGTAGCCGCCGAACCGCCTCGGCACCATCATCCTGAAGACGCCGGCCTCGCTCATGGCCTCGAAGTTCTCGGGGAGGACGCGCCGTGCGCTCTCGGTTGCCACCGCCCGCTCGCGCAGCACCGGCACGAGGGCCGACACGCGGCTCAGAAGTCCCTCGGCCGGGGGACCCGCTACGAGACTCATCACACCGTCCTCTCCGGATCGCTTGGGCATGGAGTCTAGTAGGCCGTCGTCCGAGCTCGATGACGAGGCAGAGCCTTGTAGCGCGGCTCTGCACCGCGGTTCCACAACGCGTAGTCGAGCTCCTGCGCCGCCCGGCCGGTGATCAGGGCCAGGAGCTCGACCGCATGCAGCGCGACTGCGCGAATCTCGACCTCCTCGGGCGAGTCGTGCTCGAGAAGCTCCTCGCGGTCGATCCGGCTCGCCAGGACGTCGTCGTACTCGAGCACGCCGTCCACCCTCAGCACGTGGGGAACGAGGTTGTCCGAGAAGATCGTCAGACGGTCGAGGTCTGCGAAGGTCGCCGCGCCGGCGTGGTGGAGGTCGGCCGCTGCGAGTTGCGCGCGCTTCCAGAGCGGAACCTCGAGGCCGTCGTACGGCGAGACGTCGTAGAAGGTCGGCCAGGTCGCGAGCTCCTCGGCCAGGGCCACGGCGGAGCGTCCCGCGCGGCCGACGAGCTCGAGCCAGCCTCCGGCCTTCGCGACGCGGTCCCCGAGCTCGCGCAATGCCTCCGCGAAGAGCGTCATCAGCTCGTGCCCCGTGTCCTGCCCGAAGACGCGCGCCACCGTCTGCGTCTCGATCTCGGCGAGGTCCTCCGGCTGCCACGGGCCTGCGCGATCGAACTGCTCTCTGAGGGACAGGGCCATGGTGAAGTAGCCCGACCGCCCCGGCCGCTTGTGGATGGTGGGCCACCATCCCGAGCCGAAGTTGATCGCGTCGACGGTGAGCAGGAATGCCGCAGTCGCCTCACGGTCCTCGGTCACGTGGTGCGTCTCCGGATCGAGCTGTGGCGGACACGGCGCCGGCAGCCCGGCCGCGTACGCCTCGAGGCTGTGCTCTGCGACCCGGACGTGCCGCGCCCGCTCCGCGACGGACGCGCAGCCCGCCCGCACCTGGTCGGGGAGCCGCACTACTCGGGGGTCGGTCGCCTGTGGAGGTGCTCCACGGGAGGTGGCGAGGGCCGGACTCGAACCGGCGACACCGCGGTTTTCAGCCGCGTGCTCTACCAGCTGAGCTACCTCGCCGCGCCGGCTCTAGTGTACTGAGGTGCGTAGGCGGGGGGTCGCGATCATCGGGGCGCCGCTCGACCTCGGCGCCGGCGGCAGGCGCGGCGTCGACATGGGCCCGTCGGCCATCCGCTACGCCGGCCTCGGCGAGCGCATCGCCAAGCTCGGCCTCCAGTGCCGGGACTGGGGCAACGTGGCGGCGTCCCTTCGGGAGACGGCCGACCCCGGCGATCGGCGGGCGCGCTACCTCGAGAGCATCCGGGCGACGTGCGACGAGGTGGCCACGCGTGTCGGTGAGGCGGCCGGGGCCGGGATGGTGCCGCTCGTGCTCGGCGGAGACCACTCCGTCGCCGTCGGCAGCCTGGGCGGTCTCGCCGCGGTCCACGGGCCCGGCGCCGTGCTGTGGCTCGATGCCCACGGCGACCTCAACACGCCCGAGACGACGCCCAGCGGGAACGTCCACGGGATGCCGCTCGCGATCGCGCTCGGCCGGGCGGCTCAGAGCTTTGCGGACTCGCCCTGGCCACTGCCGGCTGTCGATCCCTCCCGGGTCGTGCTCGTCGGCGGCCGCCGCTTCGACCCGGGGGAACGGGCCCTGATCCAGGAGCTCGGGCTGGCCGTGTACACGATGACCGAGATCGACCGCCGTGGGATGGAGGCGGTCGTACGCGAGGCGCTGCACCGGGTGACAGGCGCGGCGTTCGTGCACGTCTCGCTCGACATGGACGTGGTCGACCCGGACGTCGCCTCCGGCGTCGGGACGCCCGTGCGCGGCGGGCTCTCCTACCGGGAGGCGCATCTCGCGATGGAGCTGATCGCGGAAGCCGGAGTCCTCGACGCGCTGGAGATCGTGGAGGTCAACCCGATCCTCGACCACGAGAACGAGACTGCGAGGCTCGCCGTCGAGCTGGCGGCAAGCGCGCTCGGCGCTCGAATCCTGTAGGGGCGGGGCTTGCCCCGCCAGGCTGCCGGCTTGCACTGCTCGGCTGCCACAGACCGTCAGTGACAGAGCTCTAGGGACCCTCGTAGTAGGTTCTGCCCCTGAGCTCCTCCGGCAGGTGGTCGACCTCGAACCCGCTCGGGTCGTCGTG
>CAZCIJ010000080.1:0-2504 GCA_964498265.1 uncultured Gaiellales bacterium
CCAGCACGCCGTCCTCGAAAGTGCTGTCCAGGTCCGCGTGGACGAACACGTCCCCCACGTCGTGGATCTCCATGTGCCTGTCGACCGGGGGGTTCACGAGGGTGTGGTTCATGAAGTAGACGTTCTCCTGCGCCTCCCGGTACCAGCGCCTCGCGTTCTCCTGGTAGGGGGTGTAGTAGTCGGCGTTCGGACCGTAGGTCGCGAGGAAGGCGGCCTTGTAGTCGGGGCTGCGGCCCATCCACCCGTAGGTCATCCGCTGCCACGCGGCGATGGCGTCCCGGCCGCGCACGAGGTCCTCGGCGGAGTACGGCGCTCGGAAGAAGGGATGCGTGTAGCCCCCGTTGCCGGTGTCCGTCCCAACCGTGAGGACGTCCTTCGTCGCCGGATCGTGCAGGGCGTCGTAGAGGCGCGCGACGCTGCGCGCGCCGTTGCGGAACGCAGGGTGGGACGTGACGTCGTCGACCTTCTGGCCGTAGATCCAGACCTCGCGGCCGTCCCGAAGGGTCTCCAGGTACTCCTCGCCGGTCATCGGGCGCGCGGCACCGGCCCGACCGCCGCTCTCTCGCTCGGGAACAACCTTCGCCATGTGGCATCCCTCCTCGTGAAAGTGGGCTCGTCTGGCTCGCGCCCACGAGACTCGTAGCTCTCGCCCCAGACGCCAGTATGACCAATAGCCGAATCGTGTGATCGGCAAGCGAACGGCTGTGCGCAGCACGATCACCGGTTGGGCGCGCTCGGAACGAGCCAGCCGCCTGGATCGCCTGGACGAGAGGCGCCGCGACGCGCCGGCACCCCTCGCGGGCCGGTGCCGTCAGCTGGCTCCCGCCGCCGCGAGCTCGCGCGTCTCCTCGGCGGAGCCTGTCCCGCGGGCGCGAATCCTCGGTATGACCTCGCCCGCGAACTTCGTCATGTTCTTGACGGTCATCCACTCTGGCATGTTCGCGTGCTCGAGCACGATGTTCATGCGGCTGCAGCCCGCCTCCTCGGCCCAGTCGGCGATCGTATCGGCCACCGTGTCCGGCGAGCCGCAGGCGATTCGGCCGATCTCGACCATGTCGTCCCAGGACGCCTTCGTTCCGTGGGCGAGGGCGGCGTCGGAGGCCCGGCGCAGGAACTCCTCCTTGGTGACGTATCCGGGTGGCACCAGGTACTTCGGCGGCACGCGGTGGTACCAGCTCCAGAACCGCTCGATGTACGGCCTGGCCTCGCGCACCGCCTCCTCGTCCGAGTCGGCGACGTACGCCACGACGTTGACGATGAGATCGTCCGGGTCGACGGTTCTCCCGCGCTGCGCGGCGAGCCCGCGCATGCGGTCGAACGCGCGCAGCTGATTCGCGATCGGCGTGAAGACGATCGAGTAGCCGATGCCGAGCTCCGCCGCCAGCTCGACGGTCTCCTCGCTCCCCGAGCCGACGATGAAGAGCTTCGGATGCGGCCTCTGGTACGGGCGCGGCCACGGGTTGAGGTAGCGGTAGTTGAAGAAGTCGCCGTCGTAGGAGGACGGCCCGTCCTGCGTCCACGCCCGCAGGATCACGTCCAGCGACTCGCGGAAACGCGCCCGGGCGGTCGTCGGGTTGATCTGACCGGCGTTCGACCAGTACTCCATCCCCGTCCCCAGCGGAAAGGCGAACTCCATGCGACCGCCCGAGAGCACGTCGAGCATGGCGTACTCCTCGGCGACGCGGTTCGGGTAGGCGAGGTTGACGGGAACGCCGGCGCACAAGATCTTGGCCCGGCTCGTGCTCGTCGCGATCGCCGCCCCGATCAAGCTGACCGTCGGGGTCATGCTGTACGTCGTGTTGTGATGCTCGTTGATCGTGATGCCGTCGAAGCCGAGCTGCTCCGCGAGCTTGACGGTGCGCAGGTGACGCTCGTAGAAGCGGTGGCCCTTCTCGGGATCGAAGAGCCGGTTGGGATAGACGACCCAGGTGGCGCTGTACTCGTCCTCGTTTTCCGGCACGTCGAGGTAGTGGTGGTGATGGAAGTAGTAGAGCTTGAGCTTGTCGACGACACTCACCTCAATCGAGCCTCCTGAGTCGTTCCTCCGCGCGGAGAGCAGTGGAGCCGGGAAGCGGCGGGCCGGCGCGCGGCGATGTCGAGTGCAGAGCGCGAGGCGACGCCAGTCTCGGGACACCGCCGTCGAGGTGCCCTTGCCGGTGCGCGCCTCCCCGGGCCGTTCGTACCCCTCCTCGGATCGTCTCCTCGGATCGTTTCGCTAAGCGCACCTGCGTACGCTTTGCGAAACGTACTTCCGCCGTCAAACCGTGTCAAACAGTAACGGGAGTTCCTCGCGGCGTCGCACGACGTGGCCGCGAGCCGCGCCAAGCGTCGTCGTCCACCCATCCCCGTGAGGCCGCGTCTCGATCGCGCTACGCCAGGCCGGCCGCTGGCGCGGGCGCGAAGTGCAGCGCCGGGGCGTCCTCGAGGCCGACGTAGTTCTCGGCCAGCGACGTGAGCGCCGCCCGGGACGAGCAGACGTAGGCGAGCTGGGCGAGCTGCAGCTT
>CAZCIJ010000080.1:2514-11344 GCA_964498265.1 uncultured Gaiellales bacterium
GACCCGACGCGTCGTGGTCGGCCTCCATCGCCTCGCGCACCGCGGCCGGGAAGGCGGACGGATCGTCCGCCACCTTCGGCGCGTCGCTCAGCTTCATCGAGGCGAGCTGCAGCTTCTCCTCGAACGCGTCGCCGCCCGGGAAGCGGTGCAGCATCGACGTCATCCACCAGGAGAAGTGCTCCGCGCGCCAGACGCGGCGAAGACAGGTGGCCGAGTAGGCGTCGAGGGCCGCGCGATCGCCCGTCCCGTACCAGGCGGCGAGAGCGTCCGCGAGCACGCGCACGTCGGCGGCCGCAAGGTTGAGGCCCTTGGCGCCCGTCGGCGGAACGATGTGCGCCGCATCGCCGGCGAGGTAGAGCCGGCCGTGCTGCATCGGCTCGACCACGAAGCTTCGCATCGGCGTGATTCCCTTCTCGACCACGGAGCCCTCCGCCAGCGCCCACCCCTCCCGTGCGAGGCGGCGCTGCAGCTCGTCCCAGATCCGACGGTCCGGCCAGGCCGCGAGCTCGTCGCCCGGGTCGCACTGCACGTACAGCCGCGTCAGCTGTGGGGAACGCATGCTGTGGAGCGCGAAGCCGCTCTTGCTGTACGCGTAGATGAGCTCGTCGCTCGACGGGGCCACGGCCGCCAGAATGCCGAGCCACGCGAACGGGTACTCGCGCGAGTACGCCCTCAGCGCGCCCGCCGGGACGCTCGCCCGGCACACGCCGTGGAAGCCGTCGCAGCCGGCCACCACGTCGCACGCCAGCACGCCCTCCTGCCCGTCGCGACGGAACGCGATCGCCGGGTGCTCCGAGGCGATGCCGTCGAGACCGAGCGCCTCGGCCTCGAAGATGATCGGCTGTACCGCGCCCAGCCGGGCTTCGATCAGATCCTTGACGACCTCTTGCTGACCGTAGATCGTGATCGTGCGACCGCCGGTGAGCTCGCTCATCGGGACCCTGTGACCCTCACCCTCGAACCGGAGCTCGATTCCATGGTGCACGAGGCCCTCCCGCTCCATCCGCTCCCCGACGCCGGACGCGACGAGCAGGTCGACCGTCCCCTGCTCGAGCACGCCGGCGCGGATCCGCTGCTCGACGTACTCGCGGCTGCGGGCCTCGAGGACGACCGATTCGACGCCGCGCTCGTGCAGGAGATGGGCAAGGAGCAGACCGGCGGGCCCGGCGCCGACGATCCCGACTTGCGTCCGCATCTGCAAGGGCTCCCCGGACCGACCGACCTTCACAGACCCTCAGTGGTCGTGTTCGGAATACGGTCTTGGTCGGCCGAGCGAAACCCGAGCAGCCCAAGGACGCAGGCAGCGCCCTACGCTGGTGCGTCGAGTTACCACGGGCGTGACTGGGGACGCGAGTAATTGGACGCGCCGGCGTAGCAGCCGGCCGGGCTGAGCGTATTTCCGGCCACGACCACTTAGCCTATGCGACGAAGGCGCGACCGAAGGAGTCCGAGTGAACGAGACGATGCTTGCAGCCGTCCTTCCCGAGACCGGAGCTCCGCTGGAGCTCGAGCGGATCCCCGTGCCGCGACCCCGCCGTGGCGAGATCCTCGTCAAGGTCGCCGCGTGCGGCGTCTGCCATACCGATCTCCACGTCATCAAGGGAGAGGTCGCGTTCCCGACGCCGGCCGTCCTCGGGCACGAGATCTCCGGCACGGTCGCCGGGCTCGGCGAGGGGCTCGCCGGCCCCGCGGTCGGGACCCAGGTCGTCGGCACGTTCATCATGCCATGCGGCACCTGCAGCTCGTGCCTGCTCGGACGCGACGACCTCTGCGAGAAGTTCTTCGAGCTGAACCGCCTGCGCGGCGCCCTCTACGACGGCGAGAGCCGTCTGTTCCGCTCCGACGGCTCGCCGCTGGCCATGTACTCGATGGGCGGCCTCGCCGAGTATGCGGTGGTCCCGGCGAGCGCCGTCTTCCCCCTGCCGCCGTCGCTCTCGCTCGATGAGGCTGCCGTCCTCGGCTGTGCGGCGCTGACAGCGTTCGGCGCGATCCAGCACGGGGCCGACCTCCACGCCGGGGAACGCGTCGCCGTCGTCGCGACCGGAGGCGTCGGGTCCGTGATCGTGCAGTTCGCACGCGCGCACGGAGCCCTCCAGGTGATCGCCGTCGACCTCAGCGAGGAGAAGATCGCCGCGGCGAGGGCGCTCGGCGCGACGCACGTGGTCGACGCTTCGCGCGAGGACGCCGCCGCGCGCGTGCTCGAGCTGAGCGACGGAGCGGGCGTCGACGTCGCGTTCGAGGTGCTGGGCCGCCCGGAGACCTTCCTTCAGGCGCTCGCCATGCTCCGGGACGGCGGGCGCATGGTCGCCGTCGGGATCGCGCCGGTCGACGAACGCGCCCCGATCGACATCACGCGCCTCGTCCGCAGGGGCCTCAAGATCATCGGCTCGTACGGCGGCCGGCCGAGGACCGACATGCCGACGCTGCTCGGCCTGATCGAGAGCGGCGTCCTCCACCCGGAGGGCGTCGTGAGCAGGCGCTACTCCCTCGAGGACGCACCCGAGGCCTACCAGGCTCTCGACCGGCGCGAGATCGTGGGGCGGGCCGTCGTGACCATGCCCGGCTAGCCACTCTTGGCGCGGAAACGCGTGACGTGTGAGAGATTCTCCAGGATCTGGGCCGCAAGGATGCGCCGCCGGTACCTCTGGTTTCGACGCGGGCGGGAGGCCCGTCAAACGACAGGCAAGCGGGGACGCGGCTCTCGAGCTGCCGGCTCCGCTGCCCGCTGGAACACTCAGGAGCGCGCGGAAGGAGGGGTCCGTGGGGGAACCACGGGTTCCCCCACGTGAACGATCTGCGGCATGAGATCGAGCCGCTCCGTAGAATCCTGCAGGGTGCGCTCGCTTCGCGCCGGTGTCTGCGCTCTCGTGACGCTCCTCGCCCTCGCGTTCGTGGCGTCCGCGCACGCCGGCCGGGCCGGGCCGGGCGCGTACGAGGGGCTCGGCACTTGGGTGGACATCTACGACCCCGGACCGTTCGGCGATCCCGAGGGCACGGTCGCCGCGATGGCGGCGCGCGGCGTCCGGACCCTCTACCTCGAGACGGCGAACTACAAGCAGCGCACGGCGCTCGTCAGGCCGGACCGCCTCGCGCGCTTCATCGAGGCCGCGCACGCTGCCGGCATCAGGGTGGTCGCGTGGTACCTGCCGTCGTTCAAGAACCTCGCCAGGGACCTGCGGCGGTCGCTGGCGGCGATCGAGTTCGAGACGCCGCACGGCGAGCGGTTCGACTCGTTCGCGCTGGACATCGAGGCGAGCGTCGTCCGCTCGCCCGCCAGGCGTACGAGCCGCCTGCTCCGCCTGTCGCGGCAGCTGCGGAAGGCAGTGGGCGGCGGCTTCGCCCTCGGGGCGATCATCCCCTCGCCACGCGGGATGGAGCTGAGTCCCTCGTACTGGCCCGGCTTCCCGTACGGGGAGCTCGCCGGGATCTACGACGTGATCCTCCCGATGACGTACTACAGCTACCGGGTCGAGGGCAGAGCGGCCGTCCGCGCCTACGTCGAGCGCTCGATCCAGATCATCCGGGCGGAGACGGGCGACTCGGGCATCCCGATCCACGTCATCGGCGGGATCGGCGACCGCACGAGCAGAGCCGAGGCGCGGGCATTCATGCGCGCCGTGGCCGGGTGCGCCCCCGCCGGCTACTCGATCTACGACTTCTCGGTCACGCGTCCGCACACGTGGGAGGCGCTGGCGGCGCTCCCGTCCCTGCCCGCCGGCCCCCAGTGCTAGCCGCAGCGGCCGCTGCGGCGGTGCTAACGCGATGTTTGATCGAACCCTCCGATCAAACGTCTAGCGGACGGTCACGGACACCCTCACCCGTCGCGGCGCCAGCGCTCTCGTGATCGCGGTGCGGATCTGCTCCAGCCGGAACGGCTTGTCGACGTAGAGCACGGGCAGCCCGGGGTTGCGCCGCCGGAGCGGGCGGGCGAGCTCGCGCCCGAGCGCATACGAGCGCGCGAGGACGAGCAGGTCCACCTGCGGAGGGTCGTGACGCATGGCCGGGCGCAGGCGCACCGGCTCGCAGCCCAGCCCCCCGACGATGCGCTCGAGGAGCCTGAGCACCTCCGGAAACGGCTCCCCGATGGCGACGCGACGACGTTCCATGCTCTCATGATGAGATGCTCGCGTCGGATCGTGGTGGCGAAGCTGTAAGAGATCTGTGTGAATCCGCTCGTGCGCCGGCTCGCCGAAGCGGCTACCCGACCCGGAGCGCCTTCCGGACGAACCGCTCCTGCTCGACGAGGTGGGCGGTCGGGTAGCCCTCGCTCGTCGAGGCGCGCCACGGCCTGCCGGCATACGTCAGTCGCACGCCCCTCGGCAGAGACTCCTCGAGGCGGTGGCGGATCGAGCGGAAGGGGCCCATGTTCTGGGGCTCCTCTTGCACCCACATGAGCTCCTCGATCGCCGGGTAGCCGCGCAGCAGCTCGGCGTAGGCGGGAACGGGAAACGGGTAGAGCTGATCGAGGCGCGCGACGGCAAGGTCGGAGGCCTCGGCGAAGGCGGGATGGCCGACGAGATCGTAGTAGACCTTCCCCGAGCACAGGAGGAGACGGCGCACGGTCGGGCGCGCCTCGGGGCTCATGCGCGGGTCGTCGAAGATCGGGCGGAAGCTTCCGCTCGCGAGCTCTTCGAGCCGCGACGAAGCCTCGCGGTGCCGCAACAGGCTCTTGGGAGTGAAGATGACGAGCGGGCGCGGGGTCGACCCCAGCGCCTGGAGGCGGATGAGATGGAAGTACTGTGCGGGCGTCGAGCAGTTGGCGATCCGGATGTTCCCCTGGGCGGCGAGCTGCAGGAAGCGCTCCACGCGCGCGCTCGAGTGCTCCGGCCCGTTGCCCTCGTAGCCGTGGGGGAGGAGCAGCGTGAGCCTCGAGGTCTCCTCCCACTTGGCGTAGCCCGCCACGATGAACTGGTCGATGACGACCTGAGCCCCGTTCACGAAATCGCCGAACTGCGCCTCCCAGAGGACGAGACCCCCGGGCACGGCGACCGAGTACCCGTACTCGAACCCGAGCGCCGCGAACTCGGAGAGCGGGGAGTTGTGGACCTCGAAGCTCGCCCGCGCGCCCTGCAGGTGCTGCATCGGCGCAAAGCGCTCGCCGGTGCGGGCGTCGTGGAGGACGAGGTGCCGGTGAGCGAACGTTCCGCGCGCCGTGTCCTGACCGGTGAGGCGCACGGGGACGCCCTCGACGAGGAGCGTCGCGAACGCAAGCGCCTCGGCCTGGCCCCAGTCGATGCCTCCATCCGGTCCGACCGTCTCGCGGCGGCGGTCGAGCTGGCGGACGAGCTTGGGATGCACCGTGAAGCCCTCGGGCGACGCGAGAAGCTCCTCGTTCAGGTCGCTCAGGAGGCTCTCCGGAACGGCGGTCTCGGGAGCTCCGCGGTGTGGGCGCTCCGGAACGGGCTCTGCGAGCGGCCCGATCTCGAGCTTCGCCCGTAGGCGGTCGTGCGCCTCTCGTAGCTTCTCCTCGACCCCGAGGACGAGGCGTTCGCCCTCGCCCGCGGGCACCAGCCCCTCGGCGGCGAGCGCGGAGGCGTAGAGGTCGTGGACTGGGGAGTGCGAAGCGATGCGAGCGGCCATCAGCGGTTGGGTGTAGGCGGGCTCGTCCTGCTCGTTGTGTCCGTAGCGCCGGTAGCCGACGAGGTCGACGACCACGTCGTGACGGAAGCGCTCCCGGAACGCCATCGCGAGACGAGTCGCGGCGATCGCCGCCTCCGGGTCGTCGGCGTTGACGTGGACGATCGGCGAGTCGAACCCCTTGGCGAGGTCGCTCGAGTAGCGCGTCGATCGGCCCTCCTCGGGGTCGGTCGTGAAGCCGACCTGGTTGTTGGCCACCAGGTGGAGCGTCCCCCCGGTCGCGTAGCCCGGGAGCACCTGGAGGTTCAACGTCTCGGCGACCACCCCCTGCGCGGGGAAGGCGGCGTCGCCGTGGATCAGGATCGCGAGCGCCGTCGTAGGGTCGTGATCGCCCTCGCGCGAGGCGTGGTCGGTCTGGGCGGCGCGCGTCTCCCCTTCCACGACCGGGTCGACGGCCTCGAGGTGGCTTGGATTGGACGCGAGGGCGAGCGCGACGTCGCCGGCCGGGGTCGCGCGGACTCCGTGGGAGCCGAGGTGGTACTTCACGTCGCCGGTTCCCTCCTCCGGTGCGTGCGTCACCGCCTCGATCAGCCGCTCTCCCTCGAACTCGCGGAGGATGTTCTCGTACGGCCGCCCGATGACGTGCGCGACCACGTTGAGCCGCCCACGGTGCGCCATCCCGATCACGACCTTGCGCGCGCCGTCTGCGGCTGCGAGCTCGACCCCCTCGTCCAGCATCGGCACGAGCACGTCGAGACCCTCGATCGAGAACTGCTTCTGTCCGATGAACGCGCGGCGCAGATACCGCTCGAAGCCGTTGACCTCGGCGAGCCGGCGCAGCAGCCGTGCCTTCTCGTCCGGCTCGAGCGGTGCCCGGTACGCGCTCGATTCGATCGCCTGCCGCAGCCAGACTCGCTGCTCGTGGCTCGAGATGTGCTCGATCTCGTACGCCATCGTCCCGCAGTACGTCTCGCGCAGGTGCGGGAGCGCGTCCGCGAGCGTCTCGCCGGGCACGGCGATGCGAAGGACGCTCGCGGGTATCTGCGCCTGCAGCTCCGGCGTCAGCGGAGGGTGCAGGTTCTCCGGCTCGAGCCCGGGATCGCCGCTGGGCGGCGTTCCCAGCGGGTCGAGCCGCGCCGCCAGGTGACCGTGCATGCGGTACGCCTTCACGAGCGCCATCGCGGCGGCGACGCCGCCGAGCAGCTCCGTCGGCGTCGCGGGAGCCGCAGGCCGCGCCGCGACGGCTGCGCCGTTGCCCGAGAGGAGCTCGGGACGGGCCTCGAGCAGCCTGCGCACGAGCGGGTGGCCCTCGAGGACGCCGTCGCGCCCTTCCTCGAAGAGCGCCCGCCACGCTGGATCGACCGTGTCGGGCGCAGTGAGGTACTGGTCGAGCAGATCCCGGACGTAGCCGAGGTTCAGTCCGTCGACGAGTGGCGCAGGCAACGGTATCGCTCCTTCCCTACCTTAGCCGAGCGGATCCGCCTCCCTTGCGATCACGCGCGACACGACCCGCTCGGCCCGCGGCGGCACGTCCTCGATCGCCACGTCGAGCCCCGTTGCCCGGGCTTCCTGGACGATCGTCCGCAGTACCAGAGCGCCCGAGAGGTCGATGCGTCCGAGGCCGTCGAGGTGGATGACGAGTCGGCGCGCCTGCGGGTGGGCGGCGACGTGGTCGACGAACGCGTCCTCGAGGATGCGAGAGCTGCCGAACCAGAGCACGCCGATCGGCCGCAGGTGCAGGGTCTCTCCCTCGGTCGTCGCCTCGATGTCGAACGAGAGCTCGCGTGCCAGGTGGACCGCGATCGAGAGGCCGATGCCGATGAGCACGGCCCGCTCGATGTGCGGAGCGAGGGCGAGCGTGAGCGCGAACGTCGCCCAGGCGATGACGAACTGCGGCTTCGAGAAGCGCCAGAGCCGCAGCAGCGGTGCGATCTGGATGAGCCCGACGACTGCCACGATCACGATGGCCGCCAAGATGGCCTGCGGCAGCGGCGCGACGACCGAGGCGACGGGAAGGAACGCGAGCACGGCGACTCCGGTCACGATCGCGCTGAAGGACGTTCGCGCTCCGGCGAGCCGGTTCAGCGCGCTGCGTGAGAAGGACGCTCCCACCGGGAAGCCGCCGGATACGGCGGCCGCGACATTCGCCATTCCCTGGCCGACGAACTCCTTGTTCGGATCCCACGGCTTGCGCTCAAGCGTCGCGTAGGCGCGAGCGATCGAGGCCGCCTCCGCGAAGCCGAGAAGGGCGATCACGGCGCCGGGGACGAGGAGCGACGGGAGCTCGCCCCACGGCAGGTCGAGGGAGAAGGGAGGGAACCCGGCGGAGATCGAGCCCACCGTCGCTCCCGAGTACCCGGCCAGCTCGCTGTACCCGATGCCGAACGCGACGACGAGCAGAACGACGGGGACGAGCCTGTGCACCCGCGGCCCGAGAACGAGGAGCGCCGCCGTGATGAGCGCGAGGACAATGGCCGCGAGCTCCCAGCTGCCTGGGTGAACGATCGACCAGGCCGCCTGGCGGAGGACGCCCCCGTCGGGCGGCTCGACCCCGAGCGCGATCGGGAGCTGGGACGCGACGATGAGAATGCCGGCGGCGGGAACGAAGCCGAGGAGCATGGGCTGGGAGAGGAGGTATGCGACCACGCCCAGCCGGAACAATCCGACGAGAACCCGCATGAGGCCGACGACGAGCGCGAGACCGAGCCCGAGGGCGATGTACTCCGGGCTCCCGACGACCGCGAGCGGAGCCAGCGCCCCGAACGTGAGCAGCGCCGAGACCGCGGTCGGACCCGGCTGGAGGTAGGGAGACGACGAGAAGGGCGCAGCCGCAAGCGGCGGCATCGCCGACGCATACAGGCCCCGGACGGCGGGCATGCCCGCGAGCTGGGCATAGGCCAGGGACTGCGGGATGAGGACGAGGGCGACCGAGATGCCCGCGACGACGTCTCCCGGCGCCGCGCGGAGCGAAGCGACGCTCGCCCGAAGGCCGACGAGCCCTGCCCTCAGGCTGCGGAAGCCGGCCCCTTCTCCACCGGATACTCCCGGTCGAGCCAATCGACCATCCCTCCCATGACGAGCGCCGCGTCCCTACCGGCGCGGCGAAGCACGGACGCGACGTAGGCGCTTCGAGTCTGGTCGCCGCACACGACCGCGAGCCGCTTTCCGGGCGGCAGCTCCTCGGATCGGCTCCAGGCCTCACCGGGCGGAAACAGCAGCGCGCCCGGAACGTGCGCGTGTCGATGCTCGAACG
>CAZCIJ010000081.1:0-11258 GCA_964498265.1 uncultured Gaiellales bacterium
GACGAGCGCGAGGTCAGCCGTGGGCTCGCGGCCGATCTCGAGCGCTTCGTCGAGAGCGACCTCCCGACCTGAGTCGGAGCCTTCGACGATTCCAAGTACGTAGCGGTTCACGGCCACGCCTTCGACTGGGCAGGCGAGGCTACCAAATCACGTCCGCTTTCAGAAGGCGACAAGCTCAGGCACGTGCAACGCCGGCAGAGCGAGGAGCACGCGACCGACGACAATCTCGAAGAAGACCGCTTTGCCGCGGCGCCGACCGATGTGGATCCTCGCCAGAAGCGCGTGGAGCGGACGGAGGACCGCGATCTCCCACCCGTACCCGATCGGATAGCGCCGGAGGTAGGCCTTTGCGACGCGCTTCCCCTCGCTGGCCTCGACCTCCTCTGCCCGCCCCGGGACGGCGTGACTCTTGACATCCCCACGCGAATTGCTCGGCGCCACAGTGACCGACGGGTTGTTGCGCATCCGCGTCACCTTGTACGACTTGGAGTCGGTCCGCATGAACAGCCGGCCGTCGATGAGCGCGAACCAGACGGTCGTCGGTACAGCGCTTCCGTCCCGGCGGTAGCTCGTAAGGTTCATGTACTTCGCGCGGTGAAAGGGTTCAAGAGGATCGGTCATCTCAATCGCCTCCACGGTTCTCAGAGGTTGGCGTCCGGTCGGGCTGTACGCTCGGCGCGCGCGTCTCCTGGCGAACGACGTACTTGAACGACTGCGCCTCGTCCATGCACTCCCGCAGAGGCCGCGCGAGCTCGCCGTGCGCGGGCGTGCGCTCCCAGTCGAGGAAGTCGTCGAGCGTCTCCCACTCGCTCGTGATGAGCCAGCGCTCCGGATCCTCCGGCGACTGGCACACCTGGTCGACGATGTGACCCTTGACTCCCTGTGCCACGTCGTAGCGGATCGACTCGTACGCCGCGAGGAACTGGTCCTGCGTCCCTGGCTTCAGCTTGATGACGAAGACGACCCGTCCCTTCTGCGCGTCAGATGGCGTCCCCACGAGCCTCTCCTCACACTCGGCTAGAGCGCCAACGTGAGCGCGAGCTCCTTGACCTTGCCGGCCGGCGTCAGCGTCACCTGCCAGGGCATGGCACCGTCGACGCCGCCCCAGTTCTCGAAGTCGACGATCGCCTTGACGCTGTCCTCGCCCGTCTGCTCGACGTCCCGCAGGCTGAAGGTTGCGTTGGCGTTGATGCGGTTGTGGGGGGCGATCACGCCCATCCCGTTGAACTCGCTGTCGATGATCATGCTCACCTCGGGCGAGCACCACTCTTCGAGCGGCGTCGAGTCACCGGTCACGAAGAAGTCGTTGAAGACCTCGGCGAACTCGAGGAAGATCCGACCGAGACGCGTCTTCTCGGCACCCGGGTCGGTCTCCACCTCAGGCTTGTCCTGGACTGAGTGAATGACGATCTCGGAGATGAGCGCCCGGTCGTCGAAGCGGGTTTCCTGCATGCCGTAGAGAGGCTTGGGAGCTCCGCCGCCTTGGAGCTGCCGCCACGCGTAGACCCGCCCCCCCTCGACCTTGTAGACGAACTGAAGGACCTCTCGCGGCGAGTCGCCACCGACCGGCAGGAAGTGCTCCCATATGACCTTCGCCGCCTCGATGCCGTCGACCTGGTGGTGCATCGTGAGCCGGCAGTCCGGAAGGGCGAACCACTTCTGAACGAATTGCGGGAAGGCCCTGCTCTCCGTGACCTCGTTCAGATCATCGACGTAGCTCGTGAGGATCGCCTTGCTGTCGAGGGTTTTCGCTTCCATCGGAGCTCCTCTCGGGTCGCTGCTGGAACGCGGATCGTCACCGCCCCAGTAGGGCGCGCGCGTTCCCGGACAAGATCTTCTCCCGCTCGTCGGGCGCGAGGCTCATCCCGTTGACGAGATCGATGCTCGGCTGCGGCGATTCACCCGCAGGCGGATAGTCGGTGCCGAGGACCACCCGGTCGATTCCGGCAACCGCAATCGCGGCCCGGATCGCCGCTGGATGGTACCCAGCGGTGTCGAAGTACAGCTGGTCCACGCGCTCGCTCGGCCTCTGACCCTCGAGCACCGGCTTGAGCGCGAACTCCTCGGGGATCCCGCCACCGGGAGGGCCTTTCTTCGGCGGGCCTCCGCCCGGAGGGCCTTTGGGCGAGCCTCCACCGGGTGGGCCGTCGGGCGGGCCGCCTCCTGGAGGGCCGCCGGGCGGGCCTCCACCAGCGAAGAGGGCTGCGCGGCGCTTGAGCCCGTCGGCCACATAGTCGAGGCGGCCGAGCAGCATGGGCAGCGCGCCGCCCGAGTGGGCTGCGACCAGGCGAACGTTTCGGTACCGCGATAGCGTGTCCGCGAGCAGCATGCGCGACAGGCAGACGCCGGTGTCGCAGGGGAGCCCGATCCACGCCTCAAGGGTTGGATCGCCGGCTCGCTCCATGTCGATCGCAGACTCGGACGGGTGCAGGAACACGACGACACCGCGCTCATCGGCGAGCGCGAGGGCTTCCCCGGCATCTGGACTGTCGAGGTACCGTCCTTGCCGGCTTGTCGGCAGGCAGAGGCCAGCGAAGCCCGAGTCGAGCGCGCGCTCCGCCTCCTCGAGCCACGCGTTGCCCCCGAATGGATCGACCCCCGCGAGCGCGACGAAGCGCCCCGGATAGCGAGACACAAGGTCGCCGAGGAACTCGTGCTCTGCCTTCGCCCGGTCGAGCTCCGCGCCCGTACCCTCGAGGTCCTGGGGCGCGTACGAGAGCACGGCGAGCTCGATGCCAGCTGCCTCCTGGCGCTCGAGGTAGCCGTCCACGTCGAAGAGGTGGCGCAGGAACGACGGCGCCTCGGGATCCGGGCGCGCCAGATGGGCGTGGAAGTCGACGGTCACCGGTGTCGGACCAGCTCGGCGAGGCAACCCTAGCACCGGATCTGCCGCCATACCAGGCTCCGTGGGAGGGTTCGCGCGACGGCGCTGGAGACGGCGGCGCAACTCGCTCTCCCGGGCGCTTGACTCTGCGCTCTCGGCAAGCAAGGCTTGCTCTCACTCGACGCCGCACTGACCCAAGGAGCGCAAGGGAACCATGAACGCCCACGCCATCGAGGTCCAGGGCCTCATTCGCGAGTATCCGAAGGGCCCGCGGGCCGTCGACGGGATCAGCCTCTACGTCGAGCCGGGAGAGATCTACGGCTTTCTCGGGCCAAACGGCGCCGGAAAGAGCACGACAGTGAAGATGCTGACGACTCTGCTCCCGCCATCCGGCGGGACCGCGATCGTCGGCGGTTTCGACGTCAGCCGTGATGGCCCCCAGGTGCGCGGCGTCATGGGCGCCGCGCTGCAGGAGGCCGCTCTCGACCCGCTGCTGACCGCACGAGAGCACTTCTACCTCCAGGCTGGCCTGCACGGCTACTCGCACGCTCAGGCTGAAGAGAAGGCGCGCGTTCTGCTCGAGCGAGTGGGCTTGACCGGGGCGGCAGATCGGAAAGCGGGAACCTTCTCCGGCGGGATGAGGCGGCGGCTCGATCTCGCGCTCTCGCTCGTCCACTCGCCCCGGATCGTGTTCCTCGACGAGCCGACGACCGGCCTCGATCCTCAGAGCCGAACAGCGCTGTGGGAGGAGGTGGCCAGGCTTGCCCGGGAGGAGGGGGTCACGATCTTCCTCACGACGCAGTACCTGGAGGAGGCGGACGCTCTTGCGCGGCGAGTCGGCATCATCGATCAGGGCCACATCGTGGCCGAGGGGACGCCGGCCGACCTGAAGGCACAGATCGGACGGCCCACGGTCGAGATCCTCCCCGACCGGGCGGAGGACTCCGCTCGGGTCGAGTCGGTCCTCTCGCGCTTCGGCAGCCTCGTCGCCGCGTCGCCGAACGCCGTCGCCGTTCGGCTCGAGGATGCGAGACCGCCGCTTGCTGAGATCGTCCGCGCGCTCGACCAGGAGGGCGTCGGCGTCGCCAACCTCGAGCTGCACGCGCCGACTCTCGACGACGTCTTCCTCGCGAAGACGGGCCGGACGCTCGAAGGCGTCGGTGAGGAAGAAGCCGAGGAACCCGAAGCCCCGGCAGCCGTCGAGCCCGAGCAGCCTCCGGACGTCGAGCTCCGCATGGCCGTCGCCGGCCGGAGCCGCATCGAGCGGGTCCCGACGGAGCTGCTGAAGGACTGGATGGCCGAGCGACGGCTCCAGCCGACCGCGGCCGAGGCTCCCGGCCCGGTGATGCTGGTCGTTCGGGAGGGGCAGCTCGCCGGTCAGCGCATCCGGCTCGACCGCAAGCTCGTGATCGGCCGCGAGGGCGTCGATCTCGTCATCAGCGACCCGGAGGTCTCCCGTCGCCACGCCGCCATCAGGATGATCCGGGGCTCGCCGGTGATCGAGGATCTCCGCTCGCTGAACGGGACCTGGGTCAACGGCACGCGCATCGCGAGCCCGACCCTGCTTGCTCCCGGCGACGTTGTATCGGTCGGGAAGACGACCATCGACGTCGCGAGCGCCTGACCCAGGACATGGCATGAACGCGTCCGTGGCCCAAGCCAGAGTGGCCCCGCCTCTGGGGACACAGGTGCGGCATCTCGCGCGCCGCTCCGTCGTCCGCGCCCTCCGGGACCCCGGGGCTGTTCTGCCGACCCTGGCCGTCCCGCTCATCCTGTTCGCGGTCGTCGCCTCGGGGCTGAGCGCGGCGGACGAGATCCCGGGCTTTCCGACACAGTCGTTCACGACCTTCGCGCTCACGATCGCCTTCGCAAACGGGGCGCTGGTGACGATCGCGAACACGGGGCAGGCGATGGCAACCGACATCGAGAGCGGCTTCATGAACCGGCTCTCGCTGACGCCGATGAACGGCCCCGCGTTCCTCGGCGCCCAGCTCACCGGTTGCCTCCTCCTCGGCATCGTGCAGGCGGTGCTGTTCCTCGGCGTCGGGATCGCGGCCGGCGCCGACATCGAGACAGGCGCGCTCGGCGCGGTGGTGCTCGTGATCATGTTCCTGGTCGCAGTGCTCGGGTTCGGCGCGTTCGGGATGTTCGTCGGTCTCCAGACGGGCTCGGGCCAGGCGGTGCAGGCGATTGCTCCCCTCATGACCGTGTTCCTCTTCCTCTCGTCGGTGAACATGCCGCGCAACCTGATCGAGAAGGAGTGGTTCTACTGGATCGCCACCGTGAACCCCCTCTCCTACCTGGTCGAAGGACTCCGCAGCCTGCTGATCTCGAGCTGGGACGCCCTCGCAGTGGGCCTCGGCTTTGCCGTCGCGGGCGTGATCCTGCTTCTGTCGCTCATAGGCGCGGTGCACGCGCTCAACACCCGGATGGAGCGAACGTGAACGAGGGCAGCTTCTGGTCGGTGATGATCTACGTCGCTTGGCGCAACCTCCGCGTGCTCTTCCGCAATCCGGCGCTTCTGTTCCCTGCGATCATGCTCCCGGTCTTCTTCCTCATCGCCTTCACGGGATCGCTCTCCGCCGTCGACCAGGTCGGCGACTTCGGAACTCCTGACTACACCGGCTTCCAGTACGTGTTCGCGCTCATGCAGGCAGCCGCGTTCACCGGTGCGATGGGAGGCTTCGCGATCGCCGAGGACTGGGAGGGCGGCTTCATGCGTCGTATCTTCATCGCGTCCAAGAGCCGGGTCGCCATCGTCGTCGGCTACGCCTTGGCGATGATCGTCCGCGGGCTGATCCCGGCCCTTATCCTGACGGGCGTCGCCATCGGACTCGGCATGGGAGTCGACGGCGACGTGCTCGATCTCATCGGCCTGTACAGCCTCGTCCTCCTGCTCGGCCTCGCCGCCCTGTTCTGGTCCGCCGGGCTCGCCATGCGCGCTCGCTCGTTCAAGGCCGCACAGGCGATGGTCCTCCCGATCTTCCTGCTCCTCTTCATCGCTCCGGTCTTCGTCCCGCTCGATCTGCTCACGGGCTGGCTCCACGCGGTCGCCGTGGTCAACCCCATGACCTACCTGCTCGAGGCGGGACGCGGCTTCCTCGGGGGCAATCCGACGGACACCGGCCTCGCCTTCCTCTGCGCTGGAGGCATGGCCGCCGTCTTCGCCGTCTGGGCGTTCTCCGGCGTCCGGAGCGCCGAAGCCTACGCCGGCTAGCCGCGACCGCGGAGAGCGCTGAGCCGCCGGTCGAGGTAGTGGCCGGCGCGAATCAGCGCAAGGTGCGTGAACGCCTGCGGGAAGTTGCCGAGCGCCTCGCCGGTACGCCCGATCTCTTCGCCGTACAGGCCGAGGTGGTTCGCGTAGGTCAGCATCTTCTCGAACGCGAGCCGGGCCTCGTCGAGCCGCCCCGCGCGGGCGAGCGCTTCGACATACCAGAACGTGCAGATCGAGAACGTACCCTCCTCGCCCTCGAGGCCGTCCGGGGACGCATCGACGTTGTACCGGTAGACGAGGCTGTCCGAGACGAGCGTCTCGGTCATCGCGTCGAGCGTCGAGAGCCAGCGGGGATCGGTAGGGGCGATGAACTTCACGAGCGGCATGACGAGCACGCTCGCATCGAGAACGTCCGTGCCGTAGTGCTGGATGAAGGCTTGCTTCTGCTCGTTCCACCCCTTCTGCATGATCTGGTGGTAGATCCGATCACGCACGGACTGCCACCGGACGACGTCCGCCGGTAGCCCGCGATCGAGCGCGATCCGAACGGCCCGCTCGATTGCCACCCAGGACATCAGACGCGAGTAGGTGAAGTGCTGGCGGCCCCCTCGCACCTCCCAGATGCCCTCGTCCGCCTGGTCCCAGTGCTCGCAAACCCAGTCGACAAGGCGCGTCAAATCCATCCAGGCGTCGTGGTAGATGGACACACCCGACTCGCCCTGGACGACGGGCGTGCCGTAGGTGTTGTAGAAGTAGACCGAGTCGACCAGCTCGCCGTAGATGTCGAGCTGCAGCTGGCTCGCGGCGTCGTTGCCGATGCGTACGGGCGCCGAGCCGCGGTAGCCCTCGAGATGGTCGAGGATCTCTTCCGTGAGCTCGGAGCGGCCGTCGATTCCATACATGATCTGCAGCGGCCCGGTCACCGCCGATCGCCGCTCGCGGAAGCGCTCGGTCAGCCACTCCATGAACGCGGCGGCCTCCTCGGTGAAGCCGAGCAGGAGGAGGGCGTAGAGAGAGAAGGCGGCGTCTCGAATCCAGGTGTAGCGGTAGTCCCAGTTCCGACCTCCGCCGAGCTGCTCGGGAAGGCTCGTGGTCGGTGCCGCGACGATCGCACCGGTGGGGCTGTACGTCATGAGCTTCAGCGTGAGCGCGGAGCGATGCAGCGTCTCCCGCCAGCGGCCTTCGTAGCGGCACTGACCGAGCCACCGCCGCCAGTACTCGACCGTCGCCGCGAACGCTTCACGCGTCTCGGCCTCGGAGTACGAGCGCGGCACGTAGGTCTCGGGCACCTGCTCCAGCACGAACGCCGCCGTCTCGCCGGGATGGAGCGTGAACTCGCCGACCGCGCCGTCGTTCTCGTAGTCGAGCGGGACGGCCGTCTCGAGCGTGAGCGAGAGATCGCGCGACCGGAAGAGCACTCCGTTCTCGTGGAAGAACGTCTCGTGCGGGTCGCGACCGTAGTTGAAGCGTGGTTGCACGTCGATCCGGAACCGCATCTCGCCGCGCACGCCGAGCACGCGCCGGATGAGGCGGTGGCGGTGCGCAGCGGCGCCGTGCTGGATCGGCATGAAGTCCTGCACCTCGCCAACACCGCCGGGGGTCAGGAAACGCGTGATGAGGACGTTCGTCTCCGGGAAGTACAGCTGTTTGGGCGTCCAGTCGTCGGTGGTGGGGGCGATCCGGTAGAAGCCGCCGCGTCGCCGATCGAGGATGGCGCCGAAGACGCTTGGTGAATCGAACGTCGGACAGCAGTACCAGTCGATCCGGCCGTCCGTCCCGACGAGCGCGATGGAGTGCTGGTCGCCGATGATGCCGTGCTCGGCGATCGGCAGGTAGTCCGTATCGGACGCGGTCGCGCGACTGCCAACGGTCTGCATCGCGCCCTCCGCTTACAGGCGACGCTCGTCGGTGCTTCGAACCCGTCGCGCCTCCGTCTGGAGCACCCTGAACATCACGCGCGGATTCTCGAGCAGGAAGCGCTCGACGTCGCGGCTCGGCACGAGGAGGCAGCGAAGCCGTGTGCGCGCGACGACATCGGCGACCGTCGGCTCTCCCAGCAGCTCCGAGATCTCGCCGAAGAAGCTCCCCTTCTTGAGTGTCGCGAGCTCCTCGCTCTCGAGCACGACGCCGGCCTCTCCGTCAACGATGATCTGGAGTCCCGGATTCGTCGCCCCGCGCCGCACCACCCACTGCCCCTCGTCGTAGACGACCTCCTCCATCATCGTCAGGAGCGACGAGAGCTCGCCCTCCTCGAGGTCGGAGAAGAGCACGAGTCGCGACACGCTCTCGACGAGATCCGCCCCCTCGGACACGGCTGAACTCTAGAGGCTTGATGTGAAATAGGCGTGCGTCTGGGGAGGGCGTGCACCAAGGAGCGTGGTCGACTCGACCGGCGGCAAGGCTTGACGGCCTTGGTGCCGGTCGAGGCGGGCGCGATCCGCCGTGTGCACGCCCCCAGCCAGGCGTGCGGGTATTTCACATCAAGCCTCGAGCCATCCAGGCGCGGTCCGCCCGTCATGCGGACTGCGCCTGGATGGCAGTGATCGCGACGGTGTTGACGATGTCCGTGACGGTGCAGCCGCGGCTGAGGTCGTTGACCGGCTTGCGAAGCCCCTGCAGCACCGGCCCGATCGCGACGGCGCCCGCCGAGCGCTGGACCGCCTTGTAGGCGACGTTGCCCGTGTCGAGATCGGGGAAGATGAAGACGGTCGCGCGGCCCGCCACTTCGCTCTCGGGAAGCTTCACCTCGGCGACGCTGGCATCGACGGCAGCGTCGTACTGGATCGGGCCTTCGACCTTGAGGGCCGGGCGCCGGCGGCGGACTGCCTCGGTGGCCTCGCGGACGGCTTCGACGTCCTGACCGCGGCCGGACGTCCCCGTCGAGTACGAGAGCATCGCGATCAGCGGCTCGATGCCGAACACGGCCGCGGTCTCGGCCGAGCTGATCGCGATGTCGGCGAGCTGCTCGGTATCAGGCGTCGGGTTCACGGCGCAGTCGCCGTAGACGAGCACCCGGTCGGACAGGCACATGAAGAACACGCTCGAGACCACGGAGACCCCCTCCGCGGCGCGGATGATCTCGAACGCCGGGCGCACCGTGTCGGCAGTGGTGTGCGCCGCGCCTGAGACCATCCCGTCCGCCTCACCCGCGTGCACCATCATCGTCCCGAAGTAGCTCACATCGCCCACGGCGTCGAGCGCGAGCTCTTCCGTGACCCCCTTGTGCTTGCGCAACTCGTAGTAGCGGGCCGCGTAGTCCTCGCGCATGCTCGAGCTGAGCGGGTCCACGATCTCTGCACCGTCGAGCGTGATACCGGCTGCGGCGGCACGGGCCGTCACGTCCTCCGGGTCTCCGAGAATCGTGAGCTCGACGACGTCGCGCAGCAGCAGGATCTCCGCGGCCCGTAGCACCCGCAGGTCGTCACCCTCGGGCAGGACGACGTGCCTCCGGCTCGACCTCGCTCGCTCGGCCAGCTCGTACTCGAACATGATCGGCGTTATCCGCGCCGGGCGCTCGAGCGCGGTCCGTCGCGCAAGCTCGTCGGTGTCCGCCGCGGCTTCGAACACCCCCAGAGCGGCGGCGATCTTGCGCTCGTTCTCGGGCCTGATGCGCGGCTGCACGGACTGCACGGCGGCCGCTGCCTCGTGCGTGAGGCGCGGCGTCTCGAGCACGGCGAACGGGACGCTCTCGAGCAAGGCCCGCACCGTCCTGCTCAGCGGATAGCCCTCGGTCAGCACGACGCCGGCCACAGCGGGGATCGCCGGGGAGACGGCTGAGGCGAGCGTCGCCACGAGGATGTCGAGGCGGTCGGCGGGCACGATCACGAGCGCGCCGCCAACGAGATTCTCGACGAAATGCTCCACGCTCGTCCCGGCGACCCTCACGTCTCGCACCTCGCGATTGAAGCTCTCGCGAGGCAGAACGAGAGGGGAGGCGTCGAGCTCGGCGGCGATCTCCGCGACCGTCGGGTACGCGAGCTCAGGTCGCTCCGGCAGCAGGTAGACGGGCTCGTCCTGACCCTGCTCCTCCAAGCGGCTCGCGAGCTCTCGCACGTGCGCCTCTGGAACCCGGTTCACGAAGACCCCGAAGACGGCACAACCCTTGTATGCGAGCGATCCCCGCGCTGCGCGGACCGATGCGGCCGTCTCCGCGGGCGTGCCGCCTCTCACGACGACGAGGACCGAGGCGCCGAGCTCGTTGGCGAGGTCGGCGTTGCGGCCGAACTCGAGCGCCGGAGCGGTGCCGACGAAGTCCGTCCCTTCGCAGAGCACGAAGTCGCAGCCTGGCTCGAGGCCCTTGTACGCCTCGACGACTCGCTTCCTCACCTCCTCGTAGTCGCCGATCTCGCCCGCTTCCTCCTCCGAGAGGGCATGCATCTCGGCGTAGGAGGCCTCGAGCTGGTAGCGGCTGCGAATCAGCTCGATCTGAGGATCCGGCTCCGAGCGCGACGGGACGATCGGCCGGAAGAAGCCCAGCCGCTCGACGCGAGCCGAGAGCATCTCCATGAGCCCGAGCGAGACGATGGACTTCCCGCTCTGCGGCTCCATCGCGGTGACGTAGAGATTGCGTGCCACGGCGCCCCTGGAGCCATCCTGTCGCAAGCGGACTTCCGTGGTCAAGCGCCGCCATGGGTGGAGAGCTTCTCGCCGGCGTCTCGTGAATCCATCGTTCGAAGGCTTGGCGTCTCGAGCCAGTTGGTCGATAATGGCCGTAGTCGGCGGACGAACGGAGGATGCATGGCCACGGCCCCTGCTGAGCTAGAACAGGCTCCACTTACCGAGGAGGAGCTGGAGCGGATCGATAGGTACTGGCGCGCGGCGAACTACCTTTCGGTCGGTCAGATCTACTTCCTCGACAACCCGCTCCTACGGCAGCCCCTTCGGGCCGAGCACGTCAAGCCGCGCCTGCTCGGCCATTGGGGGACCACGCCCGGTCTCAACTTCATCTACGTGCACCTGAACCGTGTCATCCAGGCCTACGACCTCAACATGATCTACGTCTGCGGCCCGGGCCACGGTGGGCCGGCAATGGTGGCGAACACCTACCTCGAGGGGACCTACAGCGAGCTCTACCCGGACGTCTCGGAGGACATCGACGGGATGCGGAAGCTGTTCAGGCAGTTCTCGTTCCCGGGGGGCATCCCGAGCCACGCGGCGCCCGAGGTTCCCGGCTCGATCCACGAAGGAGGGGAGCTCGGGTACGCGGTGTCGCACGCCTAC
>CAZCIJ010000082.1:0-11194 GCA_964498265.1 uncultured Gaiellales bacterium
GAAGAAACGGGTAGCAAGAACGACCCAGCCGCTTGGTTGAGCCTTTCTCACTAGAAGAAGAGCTGCTGGAGCTTCAGCGCGAGCCCCATGTCGCCGTCGACCTTGATCTTCCCGAGCATGAAGGCGGTCGCCGGGTTCTGCTTGCCGTCGATCAGGCGCAGGAGCAGGTCTTCCTTCATCCGGATCACGCAGTCGGCGGCGTCGCCGGTCTCGGCGACCGACACCGCGCCGTCGGCCACGTCGACCTTCCAGCTTCCGGCTCCTTCGATGTCGAACCGGTAGGACACCGTCTCGCCCTTGGTCTTCTCGGGGTCGATCTTCGCCGGGATCGCCTCGAAGAACTCGCGTGCGCTCGCAGCCATGCTCCTCCTTTGCCGGTGAGGCCGTGCGCCGCCCGACCCGCGGCCGGCCGACCGTCAGACCGTAGACGTCGCCGGTCCTTCTATCAAGCGTGCCGGCCGAACGGCCGGGAGGGGCACCGCGAGAAGCGCACCGAGCGCCGGCCCGATGGCCGTGGCGAGCATCGCCGCCTCGAGGTCGATCGCGTCGGCCACGGCGCCGAGCGCGACCGCAAAGACGCCGCCGAGGCCGATCGAGAGGCCGATGGAGAACCCTGAGGCAAGGCCGATCCTCCGCGGCAGGTACTCCTGACTCATCACGATCGTGACCGCGAGGGTGCTGATCACAGCGGCTCCCGTCAGCACGAGCGCGACATCGCCGACGACGCCTCCGACGAGGACGTACACGAGGATCAGGGGGACGCTGGCGACGTAGCTGCCGATCAGCACCGGCTTGCGGCCGACGCGGTCCGCGAGCCGCCCTCCCACGAGCGTCCCGACCGCCCCGCCCGCCAGGAAGAGCGAGAGGAGGACGGTGGCGCGCTCGTCGCTCGCGCCGTTCGCCTTCTCCCACAGCGGCACGAACGTGAAGAGTCCCATGTGCGCGACGCTGCGGAGGGCGATGACGACCAGCAGCAGCGTGAACGCACGCGCCCGGTCGGGAGCGTCCGTCTCGAAGCCGTGGACGGCACGGGCGGGCGTGAAGCGGCCGAGGTAGCGTGCCTCGTACGCGAGCAGGACCGCGACCGCGAGCGCCGGCACGGCGAGCAGGAGCCCGCCCTCGAGGCCGAGCGCGAGCACGAGCGCTGACGCCAGGACGGGGCCGATCGCGAAACCGATGTTGCCGCCGACCGAGAAGAGGGACATCCCGCTCGCCCGCCGCCTTCCGCTGACGAAGCTCGCGAACTTCGAGCCTTCCGGGTGGAAGGCGGCGACGCCGGTCCCGGCGGCGAGCATGGCGAGCAGGAGCAACGGATACGACGGAGCGACGGCTGCGAGCCCGATACCGACGCCGGCCAGGGCGGCCCCCGCAGGCAGCAGCCACTGCGTGCCACGGACGTCCGACCAGAGCCCGAAGGCCGGCTGGACGATCGACGAGGCGAAGGTGGCGACGAGGATGACGGAAGCCGCGAGCGCGTACGAGAGCCCGAGCTTCGGAACCCAGAACACGAGGAGCGCGGGAGCGGCCCCCTGAGCGAGGTCGGTGGCGAGGTGGCCGGCCCAGAGGCTTGCCATCGCCCGACGGTCGACCCCCGCGCTCACCGGCCCAGGATACCGGCCGGTCCGCGGCGTCTCAGGCGGCGGTCCGGGGCCGGTGCTCGCGCGCGAGGCGCCGCGGGCGACGGTCACGCTGTGGAGCGGCTCTCAGGCTCCGTAGGCCGGCTGGAAGCTCGGCCCGTACCGAGCGATGAGCGCCTGCGAGAGCTCACGCTGGGCGTCGACGATGGCCCGCCGGTTGCGCTCGAGCTCCTCGCGGCCCGCATCGCGTGAGCGCAGGTGCTCGCGCTCGCGCTTCAGGGCGCCGAGCTGCGCTACCAGCGCTTCGACCTCGACCTCGAGACGCGTGTCGTCGGGCGGAGCCATGCCTCTTCTCAGAGTAATCTCCGTTGCGGACGCATGGGAAGGGAACCGATCGAAGTCGAGACGACGGCGCAGCCGGTCGAGACCCTCGACGTCGACGTGCTCGCCGTCGGCGTGACGGACCCGCCCGAGCTCTCGGGGCCTGCGGCCGAGCTCGACGCAGCGCTCGGGGGCCGGCTGCGGGCGCTCGCCGACGACGGCGAGCTCAAGGGGACCGCCGGCAGCCTCGTCGTGGTTCACGCCTCCGCCCAGGCGGGCCCGCGGCGCGTCGCCGCAGCAGGGCTCGGCAAGCGGGGCTCGGTCGACCGCGACGCCGTGCGCGCCGCGGCGGCGCGCGTGGCCCGGCGGGCTCGCGGGATCGGGCGGGGCGTCGTCGGCTGGGCGGTCGGGGAGAACGTGCCCCTGGCTCCCGCGGATCAGGTCGCGGCGCTCGTCGAGGGCACCGTGCTCGGCGACTACGATCCGGGTGTCTGGAAGACGGGCGAGAGCCGCCCGGAGCCGCTCCGCCGGCTGGTCGTCTGGAGTGCCGGCGCCCGCGGGCTCGCAGACGTCGCCGAGCGGGCAGCTGTGGTGAGCGCCTGGACGAACCGGTGCCGTGAGCTCGTCGACTCCCCGGCGAACGACCTGACCCCGCAGCGACTGGCAGAGCGCGCCGCCGAGCTCCTCGACGACCTCGTCCACGTGCGCGTCGCGGTGCTCGGCCGGCGCGAGATCGAGAACGCCGGCATGGGCGCCTTCGCCGCCGTCGCGCGCGGAAGCCACGCCGAGCCGCGCCTCGTCGTTCTCGAGTACCAGCCGCCCCGCGCGCGGGCGGGCGTCGACCTCGGGCTCGTCGGCAAGGCGATCACCTTCGACAGCGGCGGGCTCTCGCTCAAGCCGGCCGCCCGCATGGCGGAGATGAAGGGTGACATGGCGGGCGGAGCCGCCGTCATCTGCGGGGTCGGCGCGATCGCAGAGCTCGGGATCCCCCTCCACGTCGTGGCCGTCGTCCCCGCGTGCGAGAACATGCCGAGCGGTCACGCCGCCCGGCCCGGCGACGTCGTCACCGCCCTGAACGGCAAGACGATCGAGATCACGAACACCGACGCCGAAGGCCGGCTGCTCCTCGCCGACGCGCTCGTCGAGGCGCGCCGGCGCGGGGCCTCGCACGTGCTCGACCTCGCGACGCTCACCGGCGGCGTGGTCGTGGCGCTCGGCGACTACTTCGCCGGTCTGATGGGCAACGAGGAGTCCTGGCTCGCGGAGGTGGAGGCCGCCGCCGAGCCGAGCGGAGACCACGTCTGGCGTCTTCCGGTCCACGACACGCTCCTGCGCTACTTCCGCTCGGACGTCGCCGACATGAAGAACTCCTCGGGGACGAGGCAGGGATCGCCGATCTACGCAGCCCGGTTCCTCCAGGAGTTCGCCGGCGAGGGGCCGTGGGCGCACGTCGACATCGCCGGCACCGCCCATCTCGAGCGCGGCCGGGGCGACTACTTCTCCCGGGCGGGAGCGACCGGGTTCGGCGTGCGGCTCCTGGCGGCCCTGGCGGAGCGGCTCGTCTAGCGCGACTTTCCGGTGCGCCGGGCCGGAAAGTCGCGCTAGGGAGCTCCCCCGTCCGGTAGGCGGAAGACGCGTTCGAGGATCTCGCGGACGGCGCTCAGGGGATCGAGCTCCCTGCGCTCGACCGCTCCGAGGAGACGTCGAAGCTCCTCGTCGGTCGCGACCGCCTGTTCGAGGTGCGCGTGCGCGCGGCCGGACGCGAGGGAGAAGACCTCGGACGTCAGGTTTCGGCGCCTGCGCTCCTCGAGCCTGCCCTCCTGCCCGAGGTGCTCGCGGTGGCACTCGATGGCATGCCAGAGCTCTTCGACTCCCTCCGCACGGACCGCCTCCGTCGCGATCACCGGCGGCTTCCAGTCGCGTTCTCCCGCGAGCTCCAGAGCGGCACGGATCTCCCGGACGGTCGCCCGTGCGTGCGGGTGCTCTCGCTTGTTCAGGGCGATCACGTCCGGGATCTCCATCACGCCCGCCTTCAGCGCCTGCACGGCGTCGCCCGCTCCGGGCATCAGCACGAGCACGACCGTGTCGGCGACGCGAGCGATCTCGATCTCCGACTGGCCGGTCCCGACCGTCTCGAGCAAGAGCACGTCGACGCCGGCCGCATCGAGCAGGAGCGCAGCCTGCAGCGTCGCTTCCGCGACTCCGCCGAGGCGACCCCGCGTCGCCATCGAGCGGATGAAGACGCCGGAGTCGAGGAAGTGCTCGGCGAGGCGAATGCGATCGCCGAGCAGGGCGCCTCCGGTGAACGTGCTCGAGGGATCGACGGAGATGACGCCCACCGTGTCTCCCCGTTCTCGCACGCGCCCGACGAGCCCGGAAGCCAGGGTCGACTTGCCGGCGCCGGGCGGCCCGGTGAGGCCCACGGTCGCCGCACGGCCCGTGGCAGGATAGACCTCGCGTACGAGCGCCTCGGCGAGCGGATCTCCGTTCTCGACCAGTGTGATCGCCCTGGCGAGAGCCCTGCGCTCGGCCGCCCGCACGCCGTCGACCAGCTCGGCGAGCGTGAACTCCCGCGCCATTCGACCCTACGACGATCGAAGCGCTGCCGGCAGCGCCTCGAGGAAGGCGCCGTTCTCGGCCTCGGTCCCGACGGTGACGCGAATCGCCCCCGCGGAGCCGAAGCCCTGGAGCGGGCGGACGATCACGCCGGCGAGGAGGAGGCTCTCGAACAGCGGCCGCGCGTCGTCGCCGACCTCGACGTAGAGGAAGTTCGCGACCGCGGGCTCGGCCGGGCGAAGGCCGAGCGCGCGCAAGCCTTGCACGAGCTGATCCCGGCCCGCGGTGTTCGCGCTGCGTCGGCGCTCGACCTCGGCGTCGTCGCCGAGGCTCGCCACCGCAGCGTCCTGCGCGGGTTGCGTCACGTCGAAGGCGTTCTGGATCTTGCGAATCGCGGTCACGACCTCGGCCGGCATCAGGCCGTAGCCCACGCGCAGCCCGGCCAGGCCGTAGACCTTCGAGAAGGTCCGGAGCACTCCCACGCGCCGCCCGGACTTGAGGTACCGCTCGATCCCGTCTGGATAGTCGGGATGGTCGACGTACTCGAAGTAGGCTTCGTCCAGGACCGTCAGGACGCCGGGCGGGACGCGCTCGAAGTACTCGTCGAGCTCCCGGCGCGTGACCATCGTCCCCGTCGGGTTGTTCGGGTTGCAGACGTAGACGATCTTGGTCCGGCCGCTCACCGCGCGGAGGAGCGCCTCGAGGTCGTAGCGATCGCCTGCGAGCGGGACGCGGACGGGTCTCGCTCCGAGCTTGAGCGCTCCCAGCACGTAGCTCGGGAAGGTGGGCCAGCCGCAGACGATCTCGTCGTCCGGCTCGAGGCACGCGAGCGAGAGGTAGCCGATCACGCCGTCCGCCCCGGCGGACACGACGACGTTCTCTGGCCCGACCCCGTGACGCACGGCGAGGGCCTCCCGGAGCCGGTGGTAGCCACCGTCCGGATAACGGTTCAGCTCGGGGATCCCGCGCGCCAGCGCTTCCCGCGCCGCCGGGAAGGGCCCGTACGGGCCCTCGTTCGAGGCGAGCTTCACGACGCGCTCGAGCCCGAGCTCGCGCTGGACCTCCTCGGCGGGCTTGCCGGGCTCGTACGGAACGATGGCCTCGAGCGCCGGGCGGAAGAACGAGTCCACGACACGTGCGACTTGCGCGGCTTCCATGGGAAGACCTTAACCTGTCCGCGATGGAGGAGATCGGCCTCTTCCCGCTCGGCATCGTGCTTCTCCCGGGCGAGCGTGTGCCGCTGCACATCTTCGAGACCCGCTACCGGGAGCTCATCGCCGACTGTGTGGCCGGCGAGCGCGTCTTCGGGCTCGTCTTCGCCGACGAGGACGGGCAAATCCGCGAGGTCGGCACGACGGCCGCCGTGGTTGACGTCCTCGAGCGTTTCGAGGACGGCCGCCTGAACATCGTCGTGGAGGGACGGGAACGCTTCCGGGTCGTCGCGGAGACCGAGGGGCGCAGCTTCCGCACCGCCCGGGTCTCTCCGGTCGAGGACGCAGGCGACGAGCCGACGGGCGACGACGTCGAGCGCTGCCTCGAGGCCTACCGGCGAGTCGCGGCCGAGGCCGAGGCCGAGGTCGAGGAGCCCGAGCCCGCGGTCGGAAGCCTCTCCTACTGGCTCGCGGCGCGAGTCGACTTCGGGCCCGAGGTCAAGCAGGAGATTCTCGAGCTGCGCTCGGAGCGTGACCGCGTCGTACGGCTCGCGGACCTGCTCGTCCGCGCGCGGGAGGCCCTCCAGTGGACGCGGACGGCGCGGGAGCGCGCTCAGGGCAACGGGCGCGTCGAGCCTCCCGGCTAGTACGCCTTGATGCCGTGTACGGGCCGGCCCGCCGCCTCCCACAGGTAGTAGGAGGCGCTGGGGCCGAACTCAGGCTCGTAGCCCACCACGCGCGGGTTCCGGCCGACGTCCTGCGCTCGCTGCGCGTGGCGCAGGAGGTTCGGGTCGTCGCGCCGCTCCCAGACGAGGACGAGGTGTGCGGCCGTCATGAACTGCGCCACGAAGGTGCAGCCGTTCGCCGGGCACGGAAAGGGGTCGGTCGCGACGCAGAACCACCCGGCGTGATCGGCGCCGGAGTCGTCGGTCCAGAGCTCCTCCTCCTCTCCGAGCTCGACGTCCTCCAGCGTGCCGCGCCCGAGCTGCTCACGCATCGGCTGCTACCCCGTCCACCCTCGCTTGAACCACAGCCAGATGCGCTTGAGAAGGCCCGGTCGGTCGCTCGTGCTCATGGGGCGTAGGATGCACGGTCGCCCAGACGCTGGCAAGCAAGGTAGAGCAAAGCTGACATTTGCCAAAATCACTCGAGTATCTTGGCCATGAGGATGGCATCCACGAGCTGTCCGCCACGGGCGAAGTGCGCCCGCCGCAGGCCCTCGCGAACGTATCCGGCGCGCTCGTAGAGCGCGAGCGCAGGCTCGTTGTAGGGGAAGACGTGAAGCTCGAGCTTCGTGACGCCGGCAGCCCGAGCCCACTGCTCGGCTGCGGCGAGCAGCGCCGTGCCGACACCACGCCTCCGCTGGGAGCGGAGCACCATCAGCCCGACGTCGGCGACATGGCGTGACGCCGGATAGCTGTCGCGCACGATCGTCATCCGGCCGACGAGCCCGTGCTCGTTCTCGGCGACGATGACGCCGACGTGCGGCGAGCGCCGCACGAGTCGGAGGTGGCGTCGCTCGTCCGCCACGCTCCGCCAGGCGCCGTCGTCGATGAGCCAGCCCTCGGGCTCGCCGCCGACCTCGCGGGCGAGAGCGACGAGCGCCGGAGCGTCGCGCGGCGTGGCGTGGCGGACGCGTAACGTCACCGGACGACGACCCCCTCGCCGCCGCGCCGCGGGTCTCCGGCGGCCTCCAGCACGGCGCCGTCGCGCGCGGCGACCGCCGAGACGCCCCCGAAGAACAGGTTGCGCCCGGGTCCCGGCCAGCGCACCGTGCGATAGCCAAAGGACTCGAGCCGCCCGACCTCGGCGGGATCGAGTCCGGCCTCGCAGTGGAGGTCGGCGCCGTCGAGATGCACGCGCGGGCGGTCCACTGCCTCGGCGGTCGCGAGCCCGTGGTCGACCGTGTTGACGACGGTCTGGAGAATGGCGCCTCGGAGCCTCTCGGATCCGGCGCTGCCGAGCACGAGCCGAGGCCGGTCGGCGCGCAGGAGGACTGACGGCGCCATCATGCTCGTCAGGCGGCGGCCGGGCGCGAGGCCGCGCCCGAGCGGGTTGAGGTCGCTCTCGCCGAGCATGTTGTTGAGGTGGATCCCCGTTCCCGGCACGACCACCCCGGAGCCGCACCCGGTCGACGAGGACAGCGACGCCGCATTGCCCCGCTCGTCGAGGACGCTCACGTGGGTGGTCGACGGGAGCGCCGCGAGCTCGCGCGCGGGAGCGCGGGCTCGGCGCCCGAGGATCTCGGCGACGGCGGCGTCGACGCGATCGTCGCCGAGCAGCCGCCGGCTGAGACCACCTCGACGGAGCGCTCGGAAGAAGCCGGCATCCCTCGCCGCGGCCGCTTCGCGGGACACGTCGGCCATGCGGGCAAGGGCTTCCGCGCTTCCAGGCGGGCCTCCGGGACCGAGCGTGTCGAGAATGCGAAGCGCGAACGCGATCAGGATCCCGCCCGAGGACGGCGGCGGGTTCGTGAGCACGTCGTGCGACCGGTACTGGACGCGGACTGGCCTGCGTGCGACCACCCGGTAGGCGGCGAGGTCCTCGAGCGTGAGGCGGCCGCCCCGCCGGCGGACGGAGTCGGAGATCCGCCGGGCAAGGGAGCCGCGGTAGAAGTCGCCCGCGCCGTCGCTTGCGATCGACTCGATGGTCTCGCCAAGGTCGGGCAGCGCCAGCCGCTCCCCGTGACGAAGCGGGCGGCTCGAGCCGTAGGGGCCGTCCTGCTCGTAGCGCAGGATCGGATCCAGGATCTCATGGAGCACCGCCTGGTCCGCGTTCAGCTCGAGTCCGTCTCGCGCAAGCTCCCGGGCCGGCGCGAGCAGGTGTCGCCACGGCAGGGAGCCGTACCGGCGGTGGGCTTCTGTGAGCCCTGCGACCATCCCCGGGACGGCGCAGGATGCGGGGCCGATGAAGAAGCGCTGGGTCGTGTCGCCGCTTCCGAAGCGGATGTCGACCGGCTCGAGCTCGGGAGCCGCCGCCGGCAGCCCACGGCCGGGCACGGCGACGAAGAAGTCCAGGACGACGGGCGTCCCCCCGGCGCGATGGACGAGCATGAATCACCCTGCCCAGGGTCCTGTGAGCGGGCTCTCGGCCACCCAGGCAACGGCCGCCGCCGCGATGCAGGCATCGACGGCGTTGCCCCCGGACGCGAGCGCCTGAGCCCCGGCCGCTGCCGTCAGAGGATGGCCGGCGGCGATGGCTCCTCTCATGGAGTGAGGGTAGCGCCGCGCCGCCGTAGCCCCGCGGTCCTGCTCCTCCGCAGGCTCGGGCGGGACGCGGTGCGACGCTCGCCGCCGCGAGCCTAGAGGTCTCGGAGGAAGGCGGGAGGCTCGAGCGTCTCGTCCGCGGGCGGTCGCTGGCGCGGCGCAGGGCGCGCGATCTTGCCGAGCCCCGTCGCGACCACGGTCACCCAGACCTGACCCGTCAGGCGGGGATCGACCGTCGCGCCGAAGATCATGTTCGTGTCCTCGGTCGCGACCGCACGAACGACCTCAGCGGCCTCGGTCACCTCGACGAGCGAGAGGTCGTCCCCGCCTGCGATCGAGAGGAGAATGCCACGCGCGCCGGCGATCTCGGCGTCGATGAGCGGGGATCGCAGGGCACGCTGCGCGGCCTCGCGCGCCCGGTTCTCACCCGTGGCGAAGCCGATGCCCATGAGCGCGGAGCCCGCGTCGCGCATGATCGTCCTGACGTCGGCGAAGTCGACGTTGATGAGGCCGGGCATCGTTATGAGGTCGCAGATGCCCTGGACGCCCTGCCTCAGCACGTCGTCCGCGATGCGGAAAGCCTCGACCATCGAGGTCGAGCGGTCGAGCACCTCCAAGAGGCGATCGTTGGGGATGACGATGAGCGTGTCGCACACCGCACGCAGCTCGTGCACGCCGGCTTCGGCTTGGGCGCTGCGGCGCGTCCCCTCGAAGCGGAAGGGCATCGTCACGATGCCGACGGTGAGCGCGCCGACCTCCCGGGCGATCTTCGCGACGACAGGCGCGGCGCCGGACCCGGTGCCGCCGCCCTCGCCAGCCGTGACGAAGACCATGTCCGAGCCCCGCAGGACGTGCTTGATCTGATCCGAGGCCTCCTCGGCAGCGCGCCTGCCGATCTCGGGATCCGCTCCCGATCCAAGGCCCTGCGTGAGCTCCCGGCCAACGTGCAGCTTGACGGGCGCATCCGACGTACGCAGCTGCTGGATGTCCGTATTGATCGCGATGAACTCGACTTGGGAGATCCCGGCCTCGATCATCCGATTCACGGCGTTGAGGCCGCCTCCGCCGACGCCGACCACGCGGATGACCGCGAGGTACGCGGCAGATTCGGCGCGCGGGACGCGGCTGAGCCGGGGAGCCTCCCGCGGTGCGACGGTACCCCCGACGACCGCCGCGGCCGGCGCCGCGGCCGGCCGGTCGTGGGGAACGGTCGGCCGCTCGGGAAGCGAAGGATCCTCGTGTGGAGGTTCCGGCGCTGAGGGCTCGGGCTCGGGCGCCGCGTCGTCCTGGAGAGGATAGGCGGCCTCGACCGTGGGCGCGTCCTCGAGGGGCAGCTCCCCGCCCTCCTCGACCTTCCGCCGCGTCGCCTCGGTCGCCTTGAAGAGGTCGGCGAGCGGGCCCTCACGCATGCTTGCGCGCCGTCGCACCGTTCAGCACCTCCTTCGCGAGATCGCGGTAGGCCTCGGCGGCGGACCCCGCCGGATCGTACTTCAGCACCGAGCTTCCCTGCACCGGCGCCTCGGCGTAGCGGATGGTCTTGCGGATCTTCGTCGAGAACACGAGCTTGCCGAAGGACTCCTTCAGCATCTCCATGGCCTCTTTCGAGTGCAAGGTGCGGCCGTCGTACATCGTCGGCAGGATCCCGACGATGTCGACCGCGGGATTCAGGTTCTCCCGGATCATCTCGAGCGTGTTCTGGAGCTGGACGAGGCCGCGAAGCGAGAGGTACTCACACTGCACCGGAACGATGACATCGTCGGCGGCTGTCAGGGCGTTGATCGTGAGCAGCCCCAGGGACGGCGGCGTGTCGATGAGGATGTAGTCGTAGTCCGAGCGCACGGGGAGGAGCGCCTTCTGCAGGGCGCGCTCTCGCCCGATCATGCTCGAGAGCGCCAGCTCCGCGCCCGCAAGGTCGATCGAGGAGACCGCGACGTCGACCTCGCACGTGCGAATGATCTCCTCGATCGGCAGCGACCGGACGAGAACGTCGAACATCGAGCGGTCGAGCTCGTCGGGGTTCAACCCCTGGCTCATGGTCAGATTGCCTTGCGGGTCGAGGTCGACCGCGAGCACCTGGAAACCTTGCTCCCTCAACGCGACGGCGAGGTTTAAGGTCGTCGTCGTCTTGGCTACGCCGCCCTTCTGATTGGCGAGCGCGATGATCTTGCCCAGCGTCGCTCCTTCGGAAGCCGGCGCCCGGTTCGAGAGGCGCGAGAGCAGAGAGACCATGGCGTCCCTCTTCGTGCCACGGTACCACAATCCTTCCGCGATCCTGGACGGCGGTGGGAAGGGCGCTCGGCGCGATCGCCTGTCGAAGCCTCGCGTCGCCTAGATGATTGATTCCGAATGGGCGTGCCCGTGGGGAGGGCATGCACCAAGCAGC
>CAZCIJ010000083.1:0-10880 GCA_964498265.1 uncultured Gaiellales bacterium
GGTGCTCCGCGAGCAGCACGTCGAACCCGGCCTCCTGGGCTCGCGCGAGACGGGCACGCGCTTCCTCCTCGGTGCTTCCGTAGGCGCCGATCCGCTCCCATCGACCGTCGGTGGACCGGTCGCGATAGGCAAGCGCCGCCGCAGAGGAGCTCTCGACGCCATCCCCGGCGGGAAGCATGCGGCCTGGGGGCGAGGCGGCCCGTGCCGCGACGATCCCGGGGCGAGCGAGGGAAGCGAGCTGGAGCACGCTGACGGGCCCGTCGTGTCGCAAGAGTCCCGTGCGGATGTCGAGGCGCCGCCGCAGCGGCGGCTCGCTCGGGAGCGCGCCCGGCAGCCGGGTCCAGTCCGGGCACGGGTCGAGCTCCGTCCCCGACCCCTCGCCCCGGTAGGCGCCGGCTGCGAGAACGCTCGGCGCCGCCGCAGGATGCGAGAGCACGGGCGCGCCACGCGTCCCGAAGCGACCGTCGGCGAGCGTCAGCAGCGACTCGTGCACGCGCTCGAGCTCGGCGTCGAAACCCTCAACCGAGAACGTCCACGCAGGATCGGCGTCGAGCTCCGGAACGTCGCCGCGACGGCGGCGCTCGAGCTGGTCCTCGAGCAGCTCGACGAAGCGCGCCGGGCCCCCTCCCAGGGCGAGGACACCGGCCGTTTCCCCGCTGGCTTCGTCGCCGACGACGAGCACCAACCCCGAGCCTATGCCTCGCTGCCGCAGGTGCGCGACGATCCACCGCAGGGAGTCCGACTTCTCGATGACGGAGATCTCGAGATGCCTCGACTCGATCGTGAGAGCAGCCTCCTCGTCCGCGGTCGCCAGCCGACGCTCGACGAGCCGGGGACCCGTCTCGTCGACCGCGAACACCTCGGAGCCGCGATCGACGAGCAGGTAGAGGCTACCCGGGCCCGATGGGCGCGCACGAAGCTGGCCGTCGACGTCGCCGACAGGCGAGTCGGCGACGGCCGCAAGCTGCATGCCGGCGCTGCAGAGCTCCTCGACGAGCCGCCGGAGCCGCTCCGTGTCCGCCCCGCGGGCGGGAATCACCGCGCCCCAGTCGAACAGGATCGCCTCGAACCGCCGATCGAGGTCGTCGCGCACGGGCCGGGTCATCGACTGTCACCGGGTCCAGGCCGCCGCGAATCCTCAGGCAGAGCCGCCGCCGGGTAGCGTGCGGGCGAGCGCTACCGCGCCCAGATTGCCGAGCCCGATCAGCGCCCACCCGAGCGGAGCGGGGCGGGCCAAGCCCAGGAACGCCCGCGTCGGAGGAAGCGTGAGCGTCGCCGCCAGCAGCGCTGCCGAGCCGGCCACGCCGGCGAGGACGGGCCTGCTGAGGTGACCCTCGGCGAGGCTTGCCTCGAGCGTCTGGACGAGCTGGGTGCCGACGACGCCCGCGAACGCCACGCTCTGCGCCTCCGCCTGGCCGCGCAGACGCAGCGCGGCCAGGTGGGTGGCGAGCGTGGGCAGAGCCGTGGACGCGGCTCGACGCAGGATGTCGCGGCGCAGCGGCGCTCCCAGGCCCGCGGCGCCCTCCCTGGCAAGCGAGGAGAGCTCGCGCCCGCGCGGCTCCTCGACGGCGAGGCTCAGGGCCGGGACGACGTCCGAGCCCAGGTTGACGGCCAGGATCTGCCGCGTGGTCAGCGAGGCCGGCAGCCCGAGCACGCTCGAGGACGCGATGAACGCCACCTCCCCGAGATTCCCGCCGAGCAGCATGCCGAGCGAGCGCCGTGTGTTGCGCCAGAACGTCCTTCCCTCGACGAGGGCTTCCACGAGCGTTGCGACGTCGTCGTCCGCGAGCACGACCTGGGCGGCCTGGCGAGCGACGTCCGTCCCGCTCCGGCCCATCGCCACGCCCACGTCCGCCAGGCGAAGCGCAGGCGCGTCGTTCACCCCGTCGCCGGTCATGGCCACGGTATGGCCGCACCGTCGGAGGCTCTCGACGATCCGGAGCTTCTCGAGCGGCGAGATCCTGGCGATGACGCTCGCCTGCTCGACCTGGCGATCGAGCTTCTCTTCCTCGAGGTCGGCGATCTGGTCGCCGGTGAGCACGTCGTCCTCGTCCCTCGCGATGCCGAGCTCTCTGGCAACCGCCCGCGCGGTGGCGGGGTGGTCGCCGGTGAGCATGATCATGCGAACACCGGCCGCGCGACAGCGCTCGACCGCTGCCACGGCGCCGGGACGGACCGAGTCGCGCAGGCACAGGAACCCGAGCGCGACCAGGCGGTCCGGATCGTCGGACGGCTCGTCGGCGGCCCCTTCCGCGACCATCAGCACGCGGTACCCCTCGGCGCTGAGCTGCTCCGCCCGAGCCGCGAGGGCTTCCCGCCGGCTCCTCGACAACGCCTCGGGACCATCCGTCCTCCGGAGGCGATCGCAGCGAGAGATGACCGCCTCGAGGGAGCCCTTGACGCACAGGCGGTCGCTCAGAGCGACCGCGTGGAACTGCCGCGCCGGATCGAACGGAGCCTCGGCTCGCCGCTCGCGCTCGAACCCGTCGAGCAGACCTGCGCTCTCCGCCGCCTTCAGGACGGCCACGTCGGTTGGATGAGCGTCTGCCGAGGACGAGGTGGGCGGCGGGCCGGCCAGCGCCGCCGTCAGGAGCACGTGACGGAGCTTGTCCGGGAGCTCTTCCAGGGCGCGCGCTGGGCCCGATGTCCCCACGACCCGGTGAACGGCGAGCCGCCCGTCCGTGAGTGTCCCGGTCTTGTCGACGCACGCCACGTCCACCCGTCCGAGCGCCTCGACGGCAGACAGCCGGCGGACGAGCGCGGAGCGCTGCGCGAGCCTCCTCGCGACGGAGGCCTGGCCGATGCCCGCGAGCAACGGCAGGCCCTCGGGAACGGCGGCGACGGCCGTGCTCGCGCCGAGCGCGACCTGCGCGAACGCAGGCCGGCGCCACGCGAGACCGGAGAGCGCGACGACGGCGCCGCCGGCGGCCGCGACCGGCAGGGCCTGGACGAGCATGCGGTTCAGGCGAGCAGCGAGCGGACTCTCCTCGCGCTCGAGCGTGCGCAGCGCGGCGGCGGTGGCGCCCATGCGCGTGTCCGCCCCGACGGCGACGACCACGGCCCGCCCGCTCCCGACGGTGACGTCGCTCCCCTCGAGCACGACCCTGCTCTCGGGGTTGCCGCCGGTCGCGGACTTCGAGACGGGGAGCGACTCGCCGGTGAGGGCCGCCTCGTCGACCTCGAGGCCCCGGGTCGAGATGATGCGCGCGTCGGCCGCGACCTGCTCGCCGGAGACGAGCAGCAGGATGTCGCCCGGGACGATCTCGCCGGCCGGCACGACCGTCCGCCTCCCGTCGCGAAGGACGTGCGCCCTCGCCTCGGTCAGGCGCTCAAGCTCGGCGGCGGCCCGGTCGACCTGGGCTTCCTGGGCCGCGCCGACCGCGGCGTTCGCGGCGATGACGGCCCCGATGAGCGCGACGTCGGCCACCGAGCCCGCGACGAGCGACAGACCGGCTCCGGCTGCGAGCACGAGGGTGAGAGGCGAGGCGACCTGGTCGAGAACCGAGGCCAGAAGCGCGTTGCGCCGCTGGCGCCCGGCCACGACCTCGCGGCGCTCGATCGCCTGGCGGCTCGTCAGGCCCGTCTCGTCCGTCTCGAAGGCCGAGAGGACGGACTCGATGCTCCGCCCGCCCCACCGCTCCGGGCGCGGGTCCAGGAGGCGCCCGAGCGTCGAGCGCCGCGCCTCTCGGCCGCGCAACCTGATCCACGAAGCCAGAAGCGCCACCAGGGTCGCCGAGCCCATGAAGACCGACGCGCGACCGAGCGGCGGTGCACCCCGCGCGAGCCAGGCGGCGCCGAGGAGGTTCTCGACCACGGATAGGGCGACAGCGTCGCGGGCGGCCAGATCGTGCCGGACGCCTGTCTCGACGGCGGCGGCTACCGCTCCGAGGTCGGGCACGAGCAGGTCGACCGGCGCGAGGAAGCGTCCTCGCCGGCCGGAGCTGAGGCCGAAGGCGATGTCGCAACGGGCGAAGGCGGCCGCGGCGTCGGAGCTGTCGGAGACCACTGCGACGATCCGCCCGTCACGGCGGGCGCGCTCGACGGCAGCGAGAGGCTCGGGTGCCGTCCACAGCTCGAGCCCGAGACGGGTCGCGAGCGGCAGGACTTTCTCGGCCTCGTCCTCGGCGACGACCACCCTCAGCTCGACGCCGTGACGGAGGCAGCTGTCGAGGAGGTCGGTGGCGCCCGGCACGGGATGCGGCTGGAGCCGCAGCAGCCCCACCGGCCGTCCGCCCTCCTCGCGGCGGAGAGCAAGCAGGAGCGTGCCCGGCGACGCGGCGTCCACGGGCGCGCCGAGGGCCTCGGGCGGACCGAGCGCGTAGCGAGCGCCCCGCACGACGGCGCTTGCGACCGAGCCGTCGATGGCCGGCGCCGATCCGCGCCCCCCACGCGGCGACGGTCGCAAGGGGCCCCAGGGCCAGTCTGCCGCCGCTGCGACGGCGAGCGCGAGCTCGGCGATCTCCCCCTCTGCGACGTCGTCGACCAGGGGGACCGCCTCGCAGACCTCGAGGCCGTCCGTGAGCACCCGCCCGCCATCGAGCAGGAGTACGTCCGGGCGCCGAATCGGCCGTCCCTGGCGCCGGGCGACGATCGTCGCGCCCTCGCGCGTCGTTCGTGCCGAGGCGCTGCGGTCCGCCATCTCGACGCCCTCGAGGGCCGGCCTGGGACTGAGGAGGAGGAGGACGGCAAGCGCGCGCGAGGGCGACCGAGTCGCCAGGCCCACAGCAGCCGCGACGAGAAGCGCCGCGGCGTCGACCGTCCAGGCGTAGCGCTCGACCGGGGACCGCGCCTCGGACGGGACGAGCGTCTCGGGTCGGGGGGCTCCGTCCGGGGCGAGCTCCACGACGTACGGGCCGCCGTAGAGGCGGGAGCCCGCGGCGACCGTCGCGCCCGGCGCGAGAGCGACGGGCACCGCCCCCCGGCCGAGCACGCTGCCGGTGCCCTCGACCACGCGTGCCGTCAGCGGAACCCGCTCGCCCTCGGCAAGGCGTGTCACCGTTCCGGGCTCGAGCGCGGGGCCGCGCCCGGCGCGCTCCTCGTAGCGCCGCCACGCGGCCCTGCAGGCCTGGATCTCAGTCACCTCGCGTAGGGCGACCACGGCGCTGACGAGCAGCCCCACCGGGCTTCCCGAGAGGGTCATGAAGAGAACGCCGGCGCCCGCGAAGAGGAGATCGGCCGGTCCCGGCCCGACCAGCCGGCGCGCGCCGTGGCGGAGGGCCGGGAACCCCTCGAGCGCAGCCCCGGAGGCCGCGAGGGCCGCCGCCTGGGTCGATGCGGGCGGTGCGCCCGGCCTGTGGAGCGCGCGGCGCAGCGCAAGAAGGCCGAGACCGAGAGCCGCGCCCACGAGCCTGCCGATGCTGTCCACGATCTCGCTCCGCTCGGGAGGGCTCGCCGGAAGCTCCGCTCTCGCCGATCCCGCCGGCCCGGGGGCGCCTTCTGTTCCGTGAGTCGAGGCGCTCGGCGACCGCCCGCGCGCATCCGGAAGAGGTCCGACGTCGGGACGATCGGTTGCCCGTGCGCGGGCGATGGCCAGCAGGGCGCCGAGGACGTCCTCCGGGCTCGCGACACGCTCGTCGAACAGGATGAGCAGGTTGCCGGTGCGCGCGCTCGCGCGGACGCCGCGCGCGCCGTGGATCTGGCCGAGGAGGGCGTGAGGGTCCGCCTCGGGCCGGAACCACGAGGGCCAATGCACACGGACTCGGCCGGGAGTGCCGTGCAGCAGGCGAGGCGGGTCCGCGCGGACGTCGTGCACGCTGACGCAGTGTGCCGGCTCAGGTCCGCGGCGCGGAGGCCGCTGCTAGCGGCCGGACTCCTGCCGTTCCCGGCGAAGGGCCTGGGCCTCCGCCCAGATGTCCTCGGCCGCTTCGACAGCTTGGCTCACGAGACGGGCGAGGACAGGCATGAGTCGATCCTCGGCCCGCCCCAGCAGCTCTTCCGCCCGCTCGAAGGACGACGCCGGCCGTCCCCGGTTGCCGTTCTCGCTCATGTCGACGCCGTTCTCAGCCCTTGGGCTCGTTCGCCTTGCTTCCGGCCCGCTTTCCCTTCGGCTTGCTCTCCTCTTCCTCTCCGTGCCCGCCCTGCTCGTTGGTGACCCCCCCGCCCGCCAAGCGCTCGGCGCCGTGCTTGACATCGCTCGCCGCGTGAGAGATCCGCTCTCCAGTCGCGGTGGCTGCCTCGCCGGCCGTGTGCGTGACCCCGCGAGCCGCCGCGAGCACTGCGTCTCCGGCGGTGAGGGCGCCGGCGAGCCCGTACACGACACCCTTCCGGACAACCTCACGTCCGCGCTTCGTCGCCAGGACGGCGGCGGCGCCGCCGATGACCCACGGATTCATGCGCTCCTCCCTTCGATCGCTCGTGGCCGTCGTCTTGACACTCTCGCCGACCGTCGCCTCGCTGCCATCGGTGCTCTCGCCGACTGTCGCTTCGGGGAACTACGCAAATCCGGCGTCCGCCGCCCGCGCTACCCTCGTGTGAGGATGCGCGCTACGCAGCTCCGGTCGGTCGTCCGCCTCCTCACCACGATGCTCGAGGTGGTCGTGAGCCTTCGCGCCAGGGCCTAGACGATCGATTCCGCATGGCCGGCCCCGCGGCCGGGGGCGGGTTGACCGGCTCGACACGAGGAGCCGCTCGACGCGCTCCGCGTCGACACCGAGCTCGCGGCGTACGCCAGGCTGCGCAGCGGCGACCAGGAGCTTGCCCTCGGTCTCGAGCACGCCTGCGCGGCTGCCTACTCGCTCGCGCGCGTCGTCGCCTGCGACAGCTCGCCGGCCGCCAGGGTCATCGGCTCGCTCGCCCGTCTCTCTGCGCCGGCGACCTTTCCGTGCTCTGCGCGGCCGTCGACGAGGCGCGAGCGGCCGAGCGGGACCTCTCCGCCTCGGCCACGGTCGCCCGCAGGCACTCCTGGACGCAGGCGCGCGCCCGCGAGGTGCGCGACCTCAGGGCCCTGCTCGCCGCAGGCGCCCCCGCCGGCGGCGCGTGAGCCGTCCCGGGAGCTGGGGCGGGAGGATTCGAACCTCCGGTCACGGGACCAAAACCCGCTGCCTTACCACTTGGCTACGCCCCACCGCCGCCAACGACGGTATCAGCGGAGAAGGGGATTGCAGCGAACGAGACAGCCCTGGGCCGCCGCGGTCCCGGCCCGGCGGCCGACGAGGACGCGGGGCGTCCCTACCGGTCGACGATGAGCGCGGCGAGGATCACGATGCCGATGATCGCGACGATCACGATCGCCGCCGCCGTGAGCACCCACGTCAGGATCGGCACCAGGAGCACGACGGCCTGGGAGAGCGTCACCGCCCAGATCGACTGCCGCACCGAGGGGTTCCTGACGGCGCGACCGCGAAGGAAGTAGACGGCGATGACCGCGACCGCGATGCCGATCGCGACCCAGCGCGGTATGACGTCGAAGACGACGAGGATGCCCTCGACGAACGCGACGGCCATGGCGCCGCGAAACCATGTGCTCTCGAGCAGCTTCGGCCGCGCCGGCCGCTGCGCACCCGCCGAGGCGTCCACGGCGCCGACGTTACCAGACCGGCGTTACCACCCACCTGCGCGTCCCGGCGGGCAGCTCGCGAGCAGCGCGCTCGGCATCGCGGCGGCGGAGGAACAAACCGTAGGCCGCCGGTCCCGCCCCGCTCACGTCGGCGCGAAAGGCGCCCGCCGAGGCGAGCCGCGCGGCGAGGTCAGAGCTTCCGGCGACGGGAGCGAGATCGTTGCCGGGGAGGCTCGCGAGCCCCGGCGCGCGCCCGCAGTCGCGGAGCGCCGAGAGCAGGAGCGCGCGGCGCTCCTCGAACCCGCTTCCCCGGCGCTGCTCGTCGAAGCGTCGGTAGACGACCGCGGTCGACGGCTTGTCCGTCGCCGGGTCAAGCGCGACGACGACCCAGTAGTCCTGCGCGATGCGAACCGGCGTCAGCCGCTCGCCCGCGCCTTCTGCGAGCTTCGGTCCGGGCTCGAGGAAGAACGGCACGTCCGCGCCGAGGCCGGCGGCGAGAGACGCGAGCGCCGGGGCGGGAAGCGGCGTCGGGAGGAGCCGGTTCGCGAGCGTGAGCGCACAGGCGGCGTCCGCGCTGCCGCCGCCGAGCCCCGCTGCGACGGGGATCGCCTTCTCGAGGTGGACGCGCCAGCGGGGCTCGACCCCGGCCGCGGCGGCGAGGCGCTCGAGCGAAGCCCTAACGAGGGTGTCGTGCTCGTACCCGACGACCTCGAGCTCGCGGGCCGGACCGAGCTCGAGGCGGTCGCTGAGGTCGATCCGCTGCATGACCGTCGCCACGGGATGCAGGCCGTCCTGGCGGCGCGGCCCGACCACGAGCGAGAGATTGATCTTGGCGGCCGCCGCCGCACGCGCCGCCGCGCCCGTCATCCGATGGCCGCTGCGAGAGCGAGGAACTCCTCGGGCGCCAGCCTCTCCGCGCGGACGTTCTCCGGGTGCCCGAGACGGCCCAGCGCGGCCACGGCGTCGCTCCGCGCGGCGACGCCTGCGAGCTCGAGGGCGTTCGGGAGCGTCTTGCGCCGATGCGAGAAGGCGGCTTGCACGACCGTCTTGAGGGGCGCGAGCTCGTCGCCCCAGCGCCGTGTGCGGCGGAGTGCGACGAGCGCCGAGTCGACATTCGGCGGCGGCCTGAAGCACGTGCGCGCGACGGGATGGAATCCGACGCGCTCGGCCGTCAGCTGCACGAGAACCGACACGGCGCCGTACGCCTTCGTTCGCGGGACGGCGACCAGCCGGTCGGCCACCTCGCGCTGAAGCATCACGCACCAGAGATCGATGCTCGGCAGCCCGCCGAGGCTCTCGACCATCACCGGCGTCGCGATCGCGTAGGGAAGGTTTGCGACCAGCTTGCTCGGAGGAGGAACGAGCTCTGCGAGCGGGAGCCCGAGCGCATCCCCGAGCACGAGGCGGACGTTCGCGCGCCCCGCCAGCTGCTGCCGCAGGTGCGGCTCGAGCGCCGGGTCGACCTCGATCGCGTGGACGAGCTCCACTCGGTCGGCGAGGAACGTCGTGAGCACGCCGAGCCCGGCCCCGACCTCGAGCACGACGTCGGTCCCCGAGAGCTTCGCCAGGCGTCCGATGACCGCGAGGATGTTCTCGTCCGCAAGGAAGTGCTGGCCCAGCGCGCGCTTGGGGGTGACGGGAAGCGAGCTCACCGGAGCCCGAACACGCGGCGGGCGTTCTCGTCGATCTGCTGCGCGAGCTCCGCCGGATCATCGCCTCGAGCTCGCGCGAGGGCGTGCACGACGTGAACGACGTTCGCCGGCTCGTTGGGCTGGCCGCGGACGTTCTGCGGCGCGAGGTAGGGGCTGTCCGTCTCCGCGAGCAGGCGGGTCGCGGGAACCTGGGTCGAGGCCAGGCGGAGGTCTACCGCCTTCGGGTAGGTGACGTTTCCGGCGAAGGAGACGTAGTAGCCGCGCTCGAGCGCCGGCCGGAGCAGCGGGACCGACGAGAAGCAGTGCAGGACCACAGCGGGGGGGCTCACCTCGGAGAGCAGCGCCAGCGTGTCGTCGTCGGCCGCGCGCGTGTGAACGACGAGCGGCTTCCCGAGCTCCTCCGCGAGGGCCGCTTGCATCCGGAAGAGCTCCGCCTGCCGGGGTCGCGGCGCGTAATCCCGGTAGTAGTCGAGCCCGGTCTCGCCCACGCCGACCGCGCGCGGATGGCGGAGCAGCCGCTCGACCTCGCCGACGTCGGCCTCGCCCGCCCCGCCTGCCTGATGGGGGTGGATGCCGAGCACGGCCGCCACTCCGTCCTCGGCATCCGCGAGCGCCAGCGCCTCGCGGCTCGACGCAACGCCCGTCCCGATCGCGATGACACGAGTCACGCCTGCCCTCCGCGCCCGCTCGAGCAGCGCCGCCGCTGTCTCCTCGCACGCGTCGAGATGCGCGTGTGTGTCGATCACTCGGCGGCGACGGGCGAGTCGACCCGCGGGAAGAGCGGAGGAGCCGGCTCGATGGCCGACTCCGGCCGGGTGAGCCCGTACCTGACGCGCTCCCAGGAGAGGTCCTCCGGCTGCCCGAGCGCGGCGAGGATGCGAGGGCATGTCTCGGGCAGGTACGGGCCGAGCGCAACCGCGAGGACCCGCAGCCCGTCGACGAGGTCGTAGAGCGTCCGGTCGAGGTCGCCGGCTCGCTCGGGATCCCGCGCCAGCTCCCAGGGCGCGCGCTCCTCGACGTAGCGGTTCAGGTGCCTGACGACCCTCCAGATCTCGTCGAGCGCGCCGCTCAGGTCGAACCGGTCGAGCCGTCCGCCTAGCGCGGTCGCGAGCCCGTCGAGCATCGGCTTGAGCGGCGAGTCCCACGCCGCGGCCGGGATGTCGCCCCGGCGGTAGCGGTCGACCATCGCCGTCGTGCGGGAGAGCAGGTTGCCGAGCTCGTTGCCCAGCTCGCGCTCGTACCGCTCGTGCAGGGATTCGATCGGCGCGCTCCCGTCCTGGCCGAACGGCGTGACGCGCAGGAGGAAGAAGCGCACGGGGTCGACCCCGTAGACCGAGACGAGGTCGAGCGGGTCGACGGCGTTGCCGAGCGACTTCGAGATCTTGCGCTCGTCGATGAGGAGGAACCCGTGGACGAAGAGCTGGCGCGGCACCTCGTATCCGGCCGCGAGCAGCAGCGCCGGCCAGATGACGCAGTGGAACTTGAGGATGTCCTTCCCGATGATGTGCCGCACCGCCGGCCAGTAGCGCGATCGGAGATCGGCGCCGTCGACCGCGTAGCTGAGCGCGCTGACGTAGTTGATCAGCGCGTCGACCCAGACGTAGATGATCTGGTCGCGGTCCCACGGCACCGAGATGCCCCAGCGCTGGCCGGCACGGCTGATCGAGATGTCCTCGAGGCCGTGCTCGATGAAGCGCCGCGCCTCGTTGTACCGGATGCGAGGAAGGACGAAC
>CAZCIJ010000083.1:10890-11172 GCA_964498265.1 uncultured Gaiellales bacterium
AGCAGGCGCTCCTGGTATGCAGAGAGCCGAAAGAAGTAGTTCTTCTCCTCCACGTACTCAGGGACGGTGCCGTGCTGGGGGCAGCGACCGGCGACGAGCTCCGCCTCGGTGTAGAAGGCCTCGCAGGCGACGCAGTAGAGGCCCGCGTACGTTCCCTCGTAGATCTCCCCTGCGTCGTAGATTCGCTGGACGAACTCCTCGACGACGCGCCTGTGTCCGTCGTCGGTCGTGCGGATGAAGAAGTCGTTCGACGCGTTGACGCGCCGCGGCAGCTCGGGGCGA
>CAZCIJ010000084.1:0-6729 GCA_964498265.1 uncultured Gaiellales bacterium
GGACGCCATCTGGCCGAAGGCGACCGGCAACGAGGTCCAGCTGGTGCCGTTCGAGCCCACGAAGAAGAAGGTCGCGGACATCGTCGAGGCGCTGCAGGCGGTGGCGCATCTGCCCGAGGGGATCGCCGCCCCGGCCTGGCTTGACGAGCGAGACCTGCCGCCGAGCGAGGTCGTCGCGATGAGCAACGGGCTGCTCCACCTCCGCACACGGGCGCTGCTCGAGCACACCCCGGCGTTCTGGGCGCATCACTCGCTGCCGTTCCCCTACGAGCCGAGGGCGCAAGCGCCGAAGCGCTGGCGGCGCTTCCTGGACGAGCTCTTCGGCGACGACTCCGAGGCGATCGACGCCTTGGCAGAGGTCATGGGCTACGTCCTCGGCGGCGGCACCGCACAACAAAAACTGTTCATGCTCGTCGGGCCGAAACGCTCCGGCAAAGGAACGATCGGCCGGGTGTTGACCGGGCTGCTCGGCACGCATAACGTCGCTGCGCCCACGCTCGCCAGCCTCACGATGAACTTTGGGCTGTCGCCGCTGATCGGCAAGCCGCTCGCCGTGATCTCCGACGCGAGGCTCAGCACCCGGGCGGACGCGTCCATCGCCGTCGAGCGCCTGCTGTCGATCTCCGGGGAGGACGCGCTCACGATCGACCGCAAGTTCCGCGATCCCTGGACGGGTCGGCTGCCCACCCGGTTCCTGATCCTCACGAACGAGATCCCGCGGCTCGCTGACAGCTCCGGTGCGCTCGCGTCGCGGTTCGTGCTGCTCGTGCTCACTCAGACCTTTTACGGGCGCGAGGACACCGGGCTCACAGACACGCTGCTCGCTGAGGCACCGGGGATCTTCCGGTGGTCGCTCGAGGGTCTCGACCGGCTGCGCGACCGCGGGCACTTCGTCCTGCCCGAGTCGTCGAAGGATGCGCTCCGCCACCTCGAGGACCTGAGCTCTCCCGTCGGCGCGTTTGTCCGCGACCGATGCATCCTCAGCACCGAGTCTGAGGACACGAAGGACGCCCTCTTCGTGGCCTGGAAGCTGTGGTGCGAGCACGAGGGCAGGACACACCCCGGCACGAAAGAAGTCTTCGTCCGCGACCTCCGGGCCGCGTTCCCGCAGCTGAAGAGCGCGCGACCGAGGATCGAAGGCAAGCGCGAGTACGTCCTGCGAGGGATCGAGGTCGCATCAGAGTGGCGATCCCCGCTTACCCAGCCGGAGACGTGGCGATGACGCGGGTCCGGGGTGCGGTCCGGGGTCGCGCCGCTCGGATTTGGCTCAACCATGCGGCCGGTCCGGGGTGTCCGGGGTCTTCTGCACTTAAGGGCCAACCTGGGCACTCGGCCGCCGCAGGGTTAGCTCTTAAGTGGAGGACACCCCGGACACCCCGGACCACCCGGACTCTGAACGTGGGAAGGAGTGTGCACATGAAGGCCGTGAGCGCTGAGCAGCGCCATTTGGAAGGTCGCGGCCGAGAGTGGGACTGCCGTGCCGAGGTGCGCCGGGCGGGGCTCGAGGAGGCGGCCGGGTGAGCGATCGTCTGCTCGACGCTCGCGAGGTCGCCGAGCTCCTGAACGTGCCTGTCTCGTGGGTGCGCGAGTCGACGCGCTCCGGCGCGATGCCGTCGATCGAGCTCGGCCGCTACCGCAGGTACCACCGCGACGACGTCTTGCGTTGGCTCGAGGAGTGCAAGCGGCCAGGTCGGCCGACGGCTTTGCGCCGACATGATCCGGGGGCGAGGGCTTGACCGGCTTGCTCGTCGACGCTGTTACGATCGAGGCCATGTCGCGATTCGGCCGCGACGTCCTCGAGCACCGTTACGCTTGCGCACGGCCCCTGGGCCGGTGGCCGAATCACTGTGCTCGGGGGCCTGGGCGCTGAAAGGAGGCGGTGATGCCTAGAGGCGCCTGCGTCGTTGAGCGACGCGGGAAACGCGCGACGACGATCAGTCTGAAGTACGTCGACGCCGCCGGTCAGCAGGTCTGGGAACGGCTCGGCACCGCGTCCGAGGGATGGACGAAGCGGAAGGCCGAGGCGGAGCTCCGCGACCGGCTCGTCCGGGTCGAGAAGCGTCGCTGGCGCAGGCCGGCGCCGCTCACGTTCGCCGAGTACGCCGAGCGGTGGTTCGGCGAGGGCCCGGACCGGCGGGGATGGTCTGCGGGAACGATCGCCGAATACCGGTCGGTCCGCCGTCGACTCGAGGCGCAACTCGGCCACCTGCCGCTCGCGGGCATCCGGGCCCGGCACGTCGCCGAGCTCGTCGCCGCGATGCGGCGACCGGCGAAGGGCAGGCCGAACGGCTACTCGCCCGCGACCGTGACGCGCGACCTCGGCGTCCTGTCGGCGATGTTCGAGTCGGCGCTGCGCGAGGAGCTTGCCGAGAACAATCCGGCAAGGAGGGCGGAGCGACCGAAAGTTCCGCGGCGCCGCTGGCGGATCCTCAAGCCGGCTGAGGTCGCCGCCGTCGAGCGGGCGTTCGGCGAGCTGGCCACCGAGGCCGAGGCTCCGAAGCGCGCGAGGCTGCGCGTCTACCGCGTGGCCTTCCTGGCGCTGATCGTGACCGGGCTGCGCCGCCACGAACTCGAGGGGCTGTGCTGGCGGCACGTCGACCTGATCGACAACGTCCTACGGGTGGAGCGGTCGAAGTCGGAGGCGGGGGAGAGGTCGATCGCGATCCCGCCCAGGCTCGCCGAGGAGCTCTGGCAGCACCGCAGGCGCACCGCCTACCAAGGCGAGGACGAGTACGTGTTCGCAAGCCCTGACCGAGGGGCGCAGCTCAACGCCGACGCCTACATGGAGGCGTTCCGGGACGCGCTCAAACGGGCCGGCGTCGACGGGTACGTGCGCCCGTTCCACGACGCCCGGCACGCGAGCCTGACCCTCGGGGCAGCCACGGGCGAGGGAGCGATCGCGCTCATGACCCGGGCCGGGCACGCGAACATGACGACCACGAAGCAGTACCTCCACCTGGCCGGGACCGTATTCCGGGCCGAGGCCGAGCGGCTCGAGGAACGGCTACTCGGGCCGTCCAGAATCGGCACTTGTAACGGCCCGCCAGCCGCCGATGCCGAATCCGGCGCCGAGGCCGGCGAGGCGTGCTACCCGGATTGCTACCCGACTGAGCTGACCTCAGCGGACGCGGCGGAACCTGACCGCGCTCCACAAGCCGGATAGCACTGCGCAGGCCCCCGAGAGGGGAGCCAGCTCTTCTAGCCAGGATCTCTCTCGAGTTAGCTACACTTTCCGGCCGGGAAATGGCCGGGGAACGCGTCAGGATCGAGGTCAAGGAGCGGGAGCTCTGCGGGAGCAGGCCGGCACGGCGGCTCCGCCGGGAGGGCTTCGTTCCGGGCGTGCTCTACGGGGGCTCGGGATCGCCGCGTCCGTTCTCCGTCGGTGAGCGCGAGCTGCGGCGCGCGCTGGGCGGCGATCACGGTCTGCACGCGATCCTCGACGTCGTCGTGGAGGGGGAGGGAACGCCCCACCACGCCGTGCTCAAGGACTACCAGCTCGATCCACGGCGCTCGACCCTCCTCCACGTGGATTTCCACGAGGTACGTCTCGACCGGCCGATCCAGACGCAGGTGGCCGTGGAGCTCACGGGCACGCCGGCTGGCGTGACGCTCGGAGGCGTACTCACGCAGATCGTGCGGGAGGTCACGGTGGAGGCGCTGCCGATGGCGATTCCGGAGCGCTTGGAGCTCGACGTCACGGCGCTCGAGATCGGCGGCCAGGCGCACGTCGGCGGCATCGTCGTTCCCGAGGACGTCAGGGTGCTGGACGACATGGACGCCGTGGCCGCCACCGTTGCCGCTCCACGGGTCGAGCTGGTCGAGGAGGAGGAGGAAGAAGAGGCCGAGGAGGCCGTCGAGGGCGAGGAAGCCGAGGCTGCCGAGACGGAGCCTGCTGCGGCGGGCGAGGCGGAGCAGGCCGAGGGCGAAGCCCCCGAATCCTAGGGCCAGGCTCCCTCGTGCGGCTCTTCCGTCGGGCGGCCGAGGGCTCGACGCTCGATCTCCTCGTCGTGGGCCTGGGCAATCCCGGCTCCGAGTACAGGGAGACGCGCCACAACGTCGGCTTCATGGTGGTCGACGAGCTCGCGCGCCGGCACGGCGGCAGGTTTCGGTCGAAGTTCTCCGGGCTGCTCGGAGACATTCGTCTGGACGGCCGCAGAGTCGAGCTGCTCGAGCCTCAGACGTACATGAACGAGTCCGGGCGGTCCGTCGCCCCCGCGGTACGGTTCTTCAAGGTTCCCCTCGAGCGGCTGCTCGTCGTCCACGACGAGGTCGATCTCGAGCTCGGGCGGCTGCAAGCGCGGCTCGGAGGCGGTCTCGCGGGCCACAACGGGCTTCGGTCGATCGCCGCGGCGCTCGGCTCGCAGGAGTTCATGCGGCTCCGCGTCGGCGTCGGGCGCCCCGAGCGGGGAGACCCGCGCCCCGTCGCCGACTTCCTCCTCTCGCCCTTCGCGCCCGAGGTCGACGTCGAGGCGATCGTGGCCGTGGCGGCGGACACAGCCGAGGCCGTCGTGCTCGAAGGCCTCACGGTGGCTCAGCGACGTTTCCACGAACGCGCGTGAGCTCCTCATCCCTTCCGTCACGATGCGCGCGACACGCGCGCGCCCGCCAGCGGTACGCTGGAAGCGGGAGGAGGCAAGGGGTGGCCCCGACGTGCGGGAGGCTGGGTGCCGCCGGCTACGATGTCCTGCCCGGAACCGCGCGTTCCGTCTCTTTGTATGGAGCAGCGCCATCCTGTCCTCGAACCCCTCGCGCTCGAGCTCGCCCGCAGCGAGCGGCTCGTTGCGTTCCTCGCCGCAGTGCCGGGGGTGCGCGCTCGGGTGTCGGAGCCGCTGCTGCCGCTCTTCCTCTCGGCTGTGTGGCTCGCCTCCCGCCAGGCACCCGGCGGAACCGTGTGCCTCGTCCCGGAGGACACGGACGCTCGCGACCTCGCAGACGCCGCCGCATGGTTCGTCGGCGAGGCACGCGTGGGCCTGCTTGCCTCGCGCGGGGTCACGTTCGAGAGCGGGCTCCCTCCCCCGCCGCACCTCGTGGGCGAGCGGGCGCGTGCGCTCGAGGTGCTGGCGACGGGAGGGCTCGTGTGCGCCTCGGCGCTGGGCTTCGCGCAGGGCTTGCCGCCCGCGGATGCCCGTCCGGCGACGATCCGGCTCTCCATCGGCGACGAGCCCGGCGTCGAGGGCCTCGCGGAGTCGCTCGCCCTGGCGGGCTACGAGCGGGTCGAGCGCGTCGAGGAGCGGGGGCAGTTCGCGGTACGGGGAGGTATCGTCGACGTCTTCCGCTCCACCGGGCGCGAGCCGCTGCGACTCGAGCTGTTCGGCGACGAGATCGAGTCGATACGCGCTTTCTCGCCCTTCACGCAGCGTGCGCTCCATCCCATCGAGCGGGCGGTCGTGCATCCGGCCGCGGAACGGCGTGCGGATCGTGTCGAGGCGTGGCTCGGCGACGGGACGCCGCCGCCCGACGACCTCGTGCCGGCGCTTCCGAGCGCGGATGTCGTGTGGCGTCCGGATGACGTTCGCGGGGTCTGGAGCGAGGAGTTGGGCGTCCAGCTCGAGCTCGCAGGCGCCGCCGAGGTCGATCCTCTTCCGGCCGGCCAGCCGTTCGCGTTCGAGGCGCAGCGTCCGGCCGTCGCGGCGAGGGGGCTGGCGGAGGCCGAGAACGACCTCGCCGGGTTCCTGCGCGGCGGATACCGAGTCGTCGTCTCCTTCGCGCATCGCGGGGAAGCGCTGCGGACGAAGGCGATGCTCAGGCGGATCGAGGCCGAGCTCCTCGAGCCCGGCCAGACGCTGCCGAACGAGCCCTCGCTGCGTTTCGCGGTCGCGCCGGCGCGGCGCGGCTTCGTCTCGCGAGAGCTCGGGCTCGTCCTTCTCCCGGACGCCCAGGTCTTCCGCAAGCGCCCTCCCCGCGCGGACGCCCGCCTCGGCAAGGCGCTGCAGAGCTTCGCCGACCTGCGTCCCGGCGACTTCGTCGTGCACGAGGACCACGGCGTCGGAAAGCTCGTTGGGTTCGAGACGAAGACCGTCGCCGGCGTCACGCGCGACTACCTCTTCCTCGCGTTCAGGGGCGAGGACAAGCTCTACGTTCCCCACGAGCAGATCGGCAAGGTCTCGCGCTACGTCGGCGCCGACGGCGCCCCGCCGGCCCTCTCGAGGCTCGGCGGCAAGGCCTGGCAGAACCTCAAGGCACGGGCGCGCTCGGGCGCGCGGGAGCTCGCCGGCGAGCTCCTCGCCCTCTACGCGCAGCGGCAGCGTGCCGAGGGAGTCTCCTACGGCGTCGACGGGGAGTTCGTCGAGGACCTCGAGGCGAGCTTCCCGTTCGAGGAGACGCCAGACCAGCGGCGCGCCATCGAGGCCGTCAACGAGGACCTCGAGGCGCCGCGGCCGATGGACCGGCTCGTCTGCGGCGACGTCGGCTTCGGCAAGACCGAGGTCGCGCTGAGGGCGGCGCTCGTCGTCGTCGCCTCCGGCAAGCAGGCCCTCGTGCTCGCGCCCACCACCGTGCTGGCGCAGCAGCACTGGAACACCTTTCGAGAGCGCTACGGCGAGCTCCCCGTTCGGGTCGAGATGGTCTCGCGCTTCCGAAAGCCTGCGGAGGTCAAGCAAGCGCTGCGGGCCTTCGCGGCCGGCGAGGTCGACGTGCTCGTCGGGACGCACCGGATCCTCTCCCGCGACGTCGTCCCCAAGGACCTCGGCCTCGTGATCGTCGACGAGGAGCAACGCTTCGGCGTCGCCC
>CAZCIJ010000084.1:6739-10908 GCA_964498265.1 uncultured Gaiellales bacterium
GTTGACGGTGCGCACGCCCGCATCGATGTCATCGACAAGCACGATCGCCGACTGGCGGCCGGTGTGGAAGGAGCTGTTGCGGCAGCTGCGGCTCGAGGTCGACGTGCTCGCGCTCTCGGCGACGCCGATTCCGCGGACGCTGCACATGTCGCTCGCGGGCCTGCGCGACATCAGCGTCATCGAGACGCCGCCGCAGGGGAGGCGCCCGATCCGCACGCACGTGGGCGAGTACGACGAGGAGCTCGTCCGCGCAGCCCTGACGCGTGAGCGCACCAGAGGCGGGCAGTGCTTCTACCTGCACAACAGGGTCGAGACCATCGAGGAATGCGCCGAGAAGCTCCGGCAGCTCTGCCCCGAGCTGCGCTTCATCGTGGCGCACGGACAGCTTCCCGAGCGCGAGCTCGAGCAGCGGATGCTCGCGTTCATCCGCGGCGACGCCGACGTCCTCGTCTCGACGACCATCATCGAGTCGGGCCTCGACATCCCGCAGGCGAACACGCTCGTCGTCGAGCGGGCCGACGCCCTCGGGCTCGCGCAGCTCTACCAGATCCGCGGGCGCGTGGGGCGAAGCGACGTGGTCGCCCACGCCTACCTCTTCTACCCGGACTCGCGCGAGCTGACCCCGGAGGCGAGGGCCCGCCTCGCCACGCTCGCCGATCACACGGAGCTCGGGGCCGGCTTCTCGATCGCGATGCGCGATCTCGAGATCAGAGGGGCGGGCAACCTGCTCGGCGCCGAGCAGTCGGGCTACGTGGCCGCGGTCGGCTTCGAGCTCTACGTGGAGATGCTCGGTGAGGCGGTCGCGGAGCTGAGCGGCGCTCGCCGGGTCGCTCCCCGCCCTGTTCGCGTCGACGCCCAAGTCGACGCCTACGTTCCCGCGACGTACGTCCCCGCCGAGGCGGCGAAGATCGACCTGCACCGCCGCATCGCGCTCGCCGAGACGGATGACGAGCTGCGCGAGCTCCGCGCCTCCGTCGAGGACCGGTTTGGACCCGTTCCGGAGCCCGTCGAGAATCTGTTCGCCATCCAGGAGGCGCGGCTCCGCCTCGCGCGGCTCGGTGCCGACTACCTGGTGCTCCGCGGCGGAAGGGCTACGGTCGGCCCGCTCGGGCTCGGCTCGGCGGAGCTGCGCGCCTTGCGGCGCGCGGCCGAGACGGCCGTCTACACGAGCGCGAGGCACGAGGTCAGCCAGCGGGTCGACTCGCTTGACGGCGCGCTCCGGCTGACGGATTCGCTACTCTCACTCGGGCTCGTCGCCTGACGCACTCTCACCTCAATGCCGCTCTCGCGTCGCTTCATCCTGCCGATGCTGGTCGCCCTGCTCGCGATCGCCGCGGGCTGCGGAGGCGACGGCAGCGACGGCGGCAGCGACACGCAAGGGCTGAACGCCGAGAACGTCCCGCCGAACGCGGTCGCCGTCGTTGCCGGGACGCCGATCCTGCGGACCGACTTCGAGCGCTTCTTCGATCAGGCCGAGAAGGCGGCGCAGGCCCAGGGGCGCGAGTTCCCGGACGCGGGGACGCCGGACTACGTCCTGCTTCAGAACCAGGCCGTGGACCTCCTCATCGAGCGCGTCGAGCTCGCCGAGGAGGCGGAGGCGCTCGGCATCGAGGTGACCGACGCGGAGGTCACGGAGCGCCTCGACGAGCTCAAGCAGCAGTACTACGAAGGCGACGAGCAGCAGTACCAGGACGAGCTCGAGGCGTTCGGGCTCACCGACGAGAACGTGCGCGCCGACATTCGCGATCAGCTCATCTCGGAGAAGATCTTCGACGAGGTCACCGCGGACGTCTCCGTGACCGACGCCGACGTCCAGGCCTACTACGACGAGCACCAGGACGAGTTCACGACCGCCGACTCGCGCGAGGTCGCCCACATCCTCGTCGACACGAAGAAGAAGGCGCAGGAGATCTTCGGACAGCTCCAGGACGGGGCGGACTTCGCCAAGCTCGCCAAGGAGTTCTCGACCGACACCGGCTCGGCGGAGAACGGCGGCAGGCTGACGGACGAGAAGGGCACCTTCGTCCCCGAGTTCGAGGAGGTCGCCTTCTCCCTCGAGACGGGTGAGATCGGCGAGCCGGTGAAGAGCGAGTTCGGCTGGCACGTCATCAAGGCGCTCGAGGACACCGTGGAGGGGGGCGTGACCCCGTTCGACGAGGTGAAGGACAGCATCGAGGAGCAGCTGCTCACCGACCGGCGAAACGAGGGCATGGCGAGCTGGCTGCGGGATGTGCGCGCCAAGTACGAGGGGCAGGTTGCCTACGCCGTGGGCTTCGGGCCGCTGCCGGAGACCTCGACCTCGACCACCTCCACGGCTGCGACTCCGACAGGGACGACCGGCGGCGGTTGAGCGAGCCGAGCACGCTCGCTGCGGCGCTGATCGACCTTCAGGAGCTCACCGAGCGCCTCCGCCGGGAGTGCCCATGGGACCGGGCGCAGACCGCGCGCACGATCGTCCCGCACACCGTCGAGGAGGCGTACGAGGTCGCGGACGCTGCCCTCGCCGGTGACGACGCCAAGCTCCTCGGCGAGCTCGGCGACCTCCTCTTCCAGGTCGTCTTCCTCTCGCTCCTGCTGGAGGAGAGGGGCGAGGGAAGCCTCGAGCAGGTCGCTCGCGGCGTCCACGAGAAGCTCGTGCGCCGCCATCCGCACGTCTTCGCCGAGCCCGCCGGGCTCGACACGGCCGGGGCCGTGAAGGAGCGCTGGGAGCGCTTGAAGGCCGAGCAGGAGGGCCGCGAGGGGATCTTCCACGACGTCCCGGAGACGCTTCCCGCGCTCCTCCTCGCGAAGAAGGTCCAGCGCCGGGCCGCCTCCGCGGGCTTCGACTCGAACGGCATCGTCCAGGCGCTGCGGGAGGTCGAGAGCGAGCTCGGCGAGCTCCGCCGGGAGATCCGCCAGCCGGCGAGGGAGACGGAGCCCGATCCCCGCACCGAGGCCGAGGTCGGAGACGTGCTCTTCGCCTGCGTCGGCGTCGCGCGTCAGGCGAACGTCGATCCCGAGCTCGCGCTGCGGCGTGCCTGCGACCGCTTCGTTGCGCGGGTCCGCGCGAAGGAGTCCGGATGAGCGCGATCGCCGACGTGCGCGCGCGGCAGATCCTCGACTCGCGCGGCAACCCGACCGTCGAGGTCGACGTGGCTCTGGCCTCGGGCGCGACGGGCCGTGCCGCCGTCCCGTCTGGGGCCTCAACCGGCCGGTTCGAGGCGATCGAGCTCCGGGACGGCGACCCGAAGCGCTACCTCGGCAAGGGCGTCTCGCGCGCGGTCGAGAGCGTGAACACGGTGATCGCCCGTGCCCTGCGCGGCGCCGACGCCGCCGACCAGCGCGGGCTCGACGGGCTGCTCGTCGAGCTCGACGGCACCGAGAACAAGAGTCGCCTCGGGGCGAACGCCCTGCTCGGCTGCTCGCTGGCGGCCGGGAAGGCCGCTGCGGCTCAAGCCGGCGTGCCGCTCTGGCGGTGGATTGGAGGAGAGGAGGCCCGCGTCCTGCCGGTGCCGCTCATGAACGTCGTCAACGGCGGCGCCCACGCGGCGAACGGACTCGACTTGCAGGAGTTCATGGTCGTGCCCGTGGGCGCCGACACCTTCCCGGACGCGCTTCGGATCGGCGCCGAGGTGTTCCACCGCCTGAAGGAGCTCCTCCGCGAGCGCGGGCTCGTCACCGCCGTCGGCGACGAGGGCGGCTTCGCGCCCGAGCTGCGCGGGACCGAGCCTGCGATCGAGGCCATCCTCGAAGCGTCGGAGCGCGCCGGCCACCGCGACCGCATCGCGATCGCGCTCGACGCCGCGGCGACGGAGCTCTTCCACGACGGCGCGTACCGGTTCGAGCGGGAAGGCCGTACTCGTTCGACGGAGGAGATGATGGCTCTCTACGCCGACCTGTGCGCCCGCTTCCCGATCGTCTCGATCGAGGACGCGCTCGCAGAAGACGAGTGGGAGGCCTGGCAGGGGCTGACACGCGAGCTCGGCCGGCGAGTGCAGCTCGTCGGCGACGACCTCTTCGTCACGAACGTGCGCCGGATCGCTCACGGGATCGAGCTGGGGGTGGCCAACTCCGTCCTCGTGAAGGTCAACCAGATCGGCACGCTGTCGGAGACCCTCGACGCGATCGACCTCGCCCGGGCGAGCGGCTACACGGCGATCATCTCGCACCGCTCGGGAGAGACTGAGGAC
>CAZCIJ010000084.1:10918-11147 GCA_964498265.1 uncultured Gaiellales bacterium
GACGATCGCCGACTTGGCCGTGGCGGTCGGCGCGGGGCAGATCAAGACGGGAGCCCCCTCGCGCAGCGAGCGGGTGGCGAAGTACAACCAGCTGCTGCGGATCGCGGAGACGCTCGGCGAGCGCGCCGTCTACCCGGGGCGGAGCGCCTTCGCGCACCACGTGTCCTAGCTACGCTCCAAGCGTGAGCCACGCGCGGCGCAGGACCAAGATCGTCTGCACGATCGGGCC
>CAZCIJ010000085.1:0-11055 GCA_964498265.1 uncultured Gaiellales bacterium
CACACCGAGGGCCACCCCTACGCCACGCAGGAGCTCTGCTACTTCCTCTGGGAGCAGACCGCCGAGGGTGAGGAGGCGACCACCGAGCTGCTCGAGGAGGCGCTCACTCGGGTCCTGCGCTCCGAGCACGCGCACTTCAGCCTGATCTGGGAACGGGCCGCAGCGACCCAGCGCCTCGTGCTCCAGGCCCTCGCGGCCGAGCCGGGCCGGCCGCTCACACGGGATTACCGCCGCCGTCACGACCTCCCGGGTCCTTCCAGCGTCCAGAAGGCGCTCGAGACGCTGGCAAGAGACGAGCTGGTCTCGCGCCAGCGCGGGGCCGCCCGCATCGCCGAGCCGTTCCTCGCCGAGTGGATCCTTCGCAACGAGACGTAGAGGGCGGCGGCGAGTGTACGCCACCTGGCGTTACGCCTCCGGGCGTAACGACCTGTGCGCAACGACGGGGGTCCAAGGCGAGGAGCGGATTCGAACCGCCGTACGCGGCTTTGCAGGCCGCTGCCTAACCACTCGGCCACCTCGCCGGGCAGACCAATTCTACGGGCGCACGTACGGGTCCAAGCGGCCGGGCGCCGGCCCGCCGCCTGCTACTCGAGCTCGATGCGGGGGAGCTTGCCGTCAACCCACTTCGGGATCCACCAGACGCGGTCGCCGAGCAGCACGATGAGCGAGGGCATGAAGGCGAGCTGCACGAGCAACGCGGAGGCGGCGACGGCGACGGCGGCGCCGAGGCCGGCGGCCTGGATGGTCGGCACGCCGAAGATGACGAAGACGATGAAGACGCCGATCATGATCGTCGCGGCCGCCGTGACCGTTCGCGCGACCACGCCCGTGCCCTCGCGAGCGGCCTCGGACGTGGGCACGCCGTGCGTGTAGCGCTCCCGGATACGGCTGAGCAGGAACACCTGGTAGTCCATCGACAGCCCGAAGACGACCGCGAGCAAGAGCGGCAGGATCACCGAGTTCACGAACCCGACCTCGGTCAGGCCGAGGAACGGAAGCCAGCCCCACTGGAAGATCGCGACCAAAACGCCGTAGGCGGCGCCGACGCAGAGCACGTTCATCAGGACGCCGACGATCGGAAGGATGATCGAGCGCAGCAGCGCGAACAGGATCAGGAACGAGATGCCGAGGATGAAGACGACGATCTTCCACATCGAGTCGGCGATCGAGTTGCGGAAGTCGACCTCCGACGCGGTGAGGCCGCCCACGGAGATCGTCGCCGACTGCGAGGCGGGCGAGGCCGCGAGATCGGTGCGCAGCTTCTTGACGGCGTTCTTGGACTCGTCCGACTCGGGGTTGTCCTTGAGCTGCACGCTGTAGAGCGCGGCGCGGTTGTCGGTCGACGGCAGCGGCCCCTGCACGTTGACGACCTCGGGCTGGCTCGAGGCGACCTGCTGGACCTGCGCCAGCGTCTGCTGGTTGGCCTGGCTCGACGTCGTGCCGGAGTCGAACTGCACGAGCACGAGAGTCGGCGCCGTCGAGCCGGGGCCGGCGATCTGGCCGGCCTTCTCGGTGCCCTGCCGGGCCACGTTGTCCTCGGGCAGCTGCAGCACGCTCGACTCGTTGACTGAGATACGCAGGGTCGGGAACGCGATGACGAGCAGCACCACGAGCGCGACGATCAGCGTCAGCCAGGGGTAGCGCGTCGTCCGCGCCGTCTGGCGCTCCCAGAAGCTCGTGCCGGGATTCCCGTGCGACAGCGCGGCCCCGGCGCGGGACATCGCCCGGCCGATCGGGCCAGGCTGCTCCACGGTGCGCCCGAGCACCGTGATCAGCGCCGACAGAAGCGTCGAGGCCGCCAGCAGCGCGACCGCGACGACGATGATCGCGCCCACCGCCATCGAGCGCACGGTCGCGTTCGGCATGAGGAAGATCCCCGCGAGCGAGACGATCACCGTCGTGCCCGAGAAGATCACCGCGATGAGCGACGTGCTCATCGCCGTCTCGAGCGCCTGCTCGCGGGTGCGCCCGCGGCCGAGCTCCTCGCGGTAGCGCATGAGGATGAACAGCGTGTAGTCGACGGCGACGGCGAGCCCGATCATCGCCGCGAGGCTGGTGGAGAAGATCGAGATCGTGAACGCCTTCGCCAGGAAGTAGATCGCCATCCCGGTGACGGAGACCGCCGCGAACCCCAGCACGAGGGGCACGAGGGCCGCCACGAGCGCCCCGAAGGTCGCAAGCAGCAGGATCAGGAGCACCGCGAGCGAGACGTCCTCGGCGGTGCCTACGCCCGCCTCCGCCTCGTCGACCTGCTCGGCCTGCAGCGCCGACTGGCCGTAGACGTACAGCGTGACGTTGTCCTTCGTCGTGCCTGCATCGAGGGCGTTGATGACGTCCTCCGCCGGGCCGACTGCCTCGTTCAGGGTGGTGTCGATCCGCAGCGGCACGATGAACGGCTGCCCTGTCTGCGCCGCCTGCTGCGCGTTCTGGAGGTTCTGGCTCGTGAGGGTGACGTCGGCAGTGCTCTTGGCCGCCTGGTCGATGCGGTTGACCGCGTTCTGGAGGTCCTGGGTGGTCGCTCCGCTCGCCGGCTCGACGACGACGCCGATCTGCGGATCCCCGTTGTCCCCGAAATCACCGTCGTCGAGCGCGTTCTGGACGGTCTGCGACTCCGAGCCCTCGACGCCGGAGAAGCCCGCGCTCAGGTTGGGGCCGTTCTGGCGGGAGAAGGGGGCCGAGAACGCGACGAGGGCGATCCAGGCGACGATCACCACCCAGCGCCAGCGGCGCATCCGGTGGCTGAGCTTGACCATGAAGGCGTGCATCGTCGGCTCACCCGTTTGGGGGCGGTTCATGCCGCGGTCCCGGGGGCGGAGGCATCCTACGGGCTCTTCCGGACACCGAGGAGATGTGAGCGCAACTACACAGTCCGCTCACGAAGCGCTCACGCTCCGCCCGGGGCCGGCGTGGGGCATCGGGCTCAGCTCGCGGTCGCCGTCTGCTCGGTCTGGCGCCGGTAGGCGAGGCCGACCTCGACCGGGGAGAGCCCCTCCTGCTCCTCCAGCATCTGCGCCAGGTCCTGCGCGGAGAACGCCTCGCTGGGGGCGGCGATGACGAGCTCGACCTGGGCGCCGCTCCCCCGACGCTCCGCCTCGACGCGAACGACCTCCGCCTTCGGATCCAGATCCTCGACGGCATCCACGACCTGGCGGCTGAGGAGCTCGTTCTGCACGACGTCGTTCGTGTGCACGGCCAGCGGGACGCTGACGGCGACGACGCCGAACGCCGTGACCGCCAGCCCGTAGCGCACCCGCCGGCGGACGCCCGCGAGCAACCGGCGGTCGACGAAGCCCGAGGCGAGGAGAACGGCGGACGCCGCGATCACGATCCCGTTGAGGTTCGTGAGGAAGAGCAGCATCGCGCCCCACGCGTCGGCGCTCGCTCCAACCTCGAGGACGATCCCGACGGTGGCGAGCGGCGGCACGAGCGCTACCGCGATCGCCACCCCGCCGATGGCGCTCGCAGCCCCGCGGTCCGTGAGCAGGTAGCCTGCGGCCGCCCCCGCGCAGATCGCGATCCCGAGGTCGAGGAGCTGAGGCGACGTCCGTGCGAGCACCTCCCCCGGCAGGTCTTCGCTCGTGATCGCCCTTGACCCGATGAGCGAGACGAACCAGCCTGTTCCGATCGTGACCGCCGTCCCGGCGAACAGGATGAACAGGGCCTCGAGCAGACGGACGGGCTGGCCGGTCACGAGCGTCGTCGAGACTGCGAGGATCGGCGTCATGAGCGGAGCGATCAGCATGGCGCCGATCACGACGGCCGACGAGTTGCTCAGGAGACCGAAGGCGGCGATCGCGGCCGAGAGGGTCAGCAGGATCGTGAACCTGCGGTAGAAGACGGCGCGGCCGTCGCCGGACGGCAGGAGCTCCTCGAGCACCTCGCGGCGCTCCTCGACCGTCCAGCCCCGGCGCTCGCCCAGGCGGATGAGCGACGCGGCAGGCGTTAGTCTCGGCCGTTCAGGCACGGTCCATCGCCCTCATCGATCGCCTCGAGGGGCTGCCGCAGGCTGTTGACACAGGCGAGCGGCTGTCACATCGGCTCCGTTGCACGTCCGGTCATCCGACCTCGAAGACCATGTACCGTCCCCATCCCCAACTTCCTCCGATCGCTCCCCCGCCGCGGCGGGGGGCGAGCGCCACACCGGGATGCGCGTGAGCCGCGCCAGAGCGCTGAGCCGCAGGCTGGGAGCGAACCTGCGCAATCCGCACCTGTACCTCACGGCCCTCGCGGCGGCCGCGTTCGGGATGGTCGGCGGCCTCGTGACCGTCGGATTCGTCAAGGCGCTGAACGGGGTGCAGGACCTCCTGTGGGAGACGCTGCCCGACGCGCTCGGGGTCGCCCAGAACGCGCTGCCGTTCGCCGTCGTGACGTGCGCGGTGGGCGGCATCCTCCTCGGGCTCGCGCGGCGCCGCCTCGGCGAGCATCCGGAGAGCCTCGAGGAGGCGCTCGACGGCTTCAGGCGAGACCGGGCGTTCGACTACCGGCACCTCCCGCACGCCGTGGTCATCTCGCTGATCTCGCTCGGATTCGGCGCGGCGCTCGGGCCGGAGGCCGCGCTCGTCGCGATCGTCGGCGGCCTCGGGACCCTGATCGGAAAGTTCATCGCGAAGAGCGCCGCCGAGCAGCGCACCTTCGTCTACCTCGGCCTCGCCGGCGCGCTCGGCGGGCTCTTCAGCACCCCTGGAGCTGCGGCCCTCCCGATCGACGACACCTACGCCAGGGAGCGGCCGGGCCGTATCTGGCTGCTCCTGCCCGGCCTGGCCGCCGCCGGCGGCGGCGCCTGGGTGTTCTCGCGCCTCCTCACCGGCCCCGGGTACTTCGACTACAGCTACCCGCCGTACGACTTCGCGCCCGTCGACCTCGCCTGGGCCGCGCTGGCAGCCGTCGCCGGCGCCGTGCTCGCGCTCCTGTTCGTCGCCTGCAGCCGCGGCACCGATCGCGTGACCGCTCCGCTGGGCGGACGGCTGGTCGCGCGGTCGCTGCTCGGGGGCATCGCGCTCGGCCTGCTCGTCTCGGCGTCGGCCCTCGTCCTCTTCTCCGGCCACGAAGGCATCCAGACGCTGATCGACGACGTCGACGCCTCGGTCGGCTTCCTGCTCGGCGTCGCCGCCGCCAAGGTCCTCGCCGCCAACCTCTGCCTCAGCACCGGCTGGAAGGGCGGGAAGTTCTTCCCGATCATGTTCGCGGGCGCCGCCGTCGGCCTGGCGCTCGCCCAGGCGCTGACGGCATTCCCGGCGATGGTCGGGCTGGCCGGCGCGATGACCGCCGCGGTCGGCGGGCTCATCCGCAAGCCCATCGCCACGGTGCTGCTCATGGCGCTCGTCTTCCCGGCGGACGTCTACCCCACCGTCGTCGTCGCCGCCGTGCTGTCGACGCTTCTCTCCACGGCGGTGGCGAGGATCGTGCCGCTCCTCGGCGACGAGGCGACCCCTGCGGTCGAGCCGCCGCCGGCCGGCGAGCCGGCGCCTGCGGTCGAGCCCAACCGGTGAGGCCCGGCCGCCGGAGTCGCTACTCGAGCGGCGCGTACGGGTGCCCGGTGCCGCCGCGCTCTTTCCAGTTGATCATCGACGCGGCGGCGACGACGCCGATGTGGCTGAACGCCTGCGGGTAGTTGCCGAGCAGCTCCCCCGTCTCGGCGTCGATCTCCTCGCCGAGCAGCCCGAGGTCGCTTGCGCTGGAGAGAACGAGCTCGAGGCGCTCGCGGGCCCGCTCCGGCCGCCCGACGAGGGCCTCGGCCGAGGCGAGCCAGAGCGTGCAGAAGACGAAGGTGCCCTCGTCCCCCTCGAGCCCGTCGGGCGATCGGTACCGGTAGACGTGACCGTTGCGGGTCAGCTGCTGCTCGACGGCCTCGATCGTCGCCAGGGCCCGCGGGTCGTCCGGAGGTACGAACCCGCGCAGCACGACTTGGAGCGCGGAGGCGTCGAGCGCGCGCGAGCCGAGCGCCTGTACGAACGCCCCGGTGTCCGGATCGACTCCCTCCCGCTCGATGGTCGCGCGGATCTCGTCGCGCACCGAGCGCCAGCGCTCGAGATCGACGCCGACGTCGGCCGGCGCCCGCTCGACGATGCGGATCCCGCGGTCGAGGGCGAGCCACGCCGCAAGCTTCGAGAAGACGAAGTGCTGGCGCTCGCCGCGAACTTCCCAGATGCCTTCGTCGGGCTCGCGCCAGCGCGCGATCGCCTGCTCCACGATGCCGACCAGGTACGGGAGCGCCCCGGCCTCTGCCCGCCTGCCCCGGCTGAGCAGCATGCGCGCGCCGAACCACGCCGCCGTGACGAGCTCACCGTAGGTGTCGAGCTGAAACTGATCCCATGCGCCGTTCCCGACGCGGACGGGCCGGGAGCTCCGGTAGCCCGACAGCCAGGGGAGCTCGGCCTCGTGCAGCAGGCGCTCGCCGCCGATGCCGTACATGATCTGGAGCTCGGAGGCCTTCCCGGCCGTCGTGCGCTGCAGCCACCTCGAGAAGCGCTGTGCCTCGTAGACGTGTCCTAGCAGCAGGAGCATGCCGAGCAGCGCCGCCGAGTCCCGCAGCCAGCAGTAGCGGTAGTCCCAGTTGCGCGCTCCGCCGATCTCCTCGGGCAGCGAGGTGGTGGCCGCCGCGGCGATCGCCCCGGTCTCGTCGGCCGTGAGCCCCTTGAGCACGAGCATGCTCCTGCGCACCCCCTCGGCGTAGGGACCCTCGTAGCCGCTGAGCCCGACCCACGCCTGCCAGAAGGCGATCGTCTCCTCGAGCGAGTGGAGCAGCTGGCCGTGGTCGAGACGGCGCACGTCGAGCAAACCGGCTCCGGCCACGGTGAGCGCGACGACGCGCGTCTCCCCCGCCTGGACGACCGCGGACGCTCGGCAGCCGGCGGCCGCGGCGTCCGTCGCGAGCGGGCCGAGCTCGCTCTGGAGGAGCACCGACTCCGGCCCGCCGGTCGCGAGCGCCAGATCGCCGTCGAGGAGCTGCACGAACGGCGTGGTCAGGCCGTACTCGAAGCGCGGGTGGTAGTCGAGGCTGAGCTCGACCGAGCCGGCGAGCCCGCGGACGACGCGCAGCAGGAGGCCCCGCGGATCGCACGGACGCGTCCTGCCCGGCGACTCCGGATCGCGATGCAGCGGCAGGCAGTCGACGACGGTAACGGCGCCGCCCTCGGTCTCGAAGCGCGTCTCCAGCACGTTCGTGTCCGGGAGGTAGCGGCGAGACGCCTCGAAGGGCCCGGCCGGGCAGATGCGGAACCAGCCCCCGCGGTCGCGATCGAGGATCCTGGCGAAGATCGGGCGCGCGTCGAAGCGGTGGAAGCAGGCCCACTCGACCGACGCGTCCCGCGCGACGAGCGCGCACGAGCGGCAGTCGCTGAGGAACGCATAGTCGGAGATCGGCGGGAAGCCGCGATCAGCCGGCTCCCCGGGCCGCGTCGCCATCGCGGCGGATCATACGCGAGCAAGGCATGGAATCCCGACGCCTGCAGGGCCGTGGGGCCGAGCAGGCTCGGCCCCTACAGATGCTTCGCAGGCGCGGTAGCTGGAGGGCCGGGTCAGGGGACCCAGTGATCGCCCGAGGGCGTGATCGTCAGCTCGTGCGTCCAGCCCCGCGGAGACTGCGAGGCGAGGTAGGCGACCGCCCTGGCGACGTCCTCCTCTGTCGCCGACCTCTCGGGCCGGCTGCCCGCGAGCCGCTCGCGCGTCTTGTCGCTCTCGATCGTGGCGTCGACGACCAGCAGGGCGACGTGCACGCCCTTGTCGCGCAGCTCGCTCGCCGCGGCCTGGACGAGCCCTCGCGTCGCGAATGCGGCCGCCGCCCACGGGCCGCGGCCGGCGATCCCACGGCGCGCCGAGCCGCCCGTGATCTGGACGTACGTGCCTCCTCCCTGCTCGACGAGCACGCGCGCTCCCACCCGGAGGACGGTCGCGAGCGCCGGCAGGAGGTCGTCGATGTACGGCGCGAACGCGCCCGCGTCCGCCTCGGCGATCCCGCCGCCGCCGAACGATCGCCCGCGCGTCGACGGGCTGATCGCGACGACGGCGAGGTCGACGCGACCGAACCGCTCGCGCGTCTTGGCGAACGCGCGCTCGACCTCGCCCTCGACGCCCGCGTCCGCCTGCATCGTGAGCGCGCCGGGGAGGTCCGCGGCGAGGCGCGCGAGCGCGTCGGCGCTGCGGGCGGCCGCGGCCACGTCCCAGCCGAGGGACGCCATGTGGCGCGCGATCGCGCCGCCGAGATGCCGCGCGCCGAAGACGAGGAGCGAGGGCATGCGCACGCGATGCTAGCGGCCCGCGAGGGCCGCCCCGCGCCAAGTGGACGCTCGCACCTGGCGCTCACGAATCACCCAGGCGCTCGAGCAGCCCGAACGGCCGGTCGCGCACGAGCTCGGCCAGCGGGACGAGCGCGCCGAGCGTGAGCGAGTGCCCGTCGAGCACGTCGCGCCAGCGGCCGCGCGCGGCGGGCGGCAGCTCGATCCCGTCTGCCTGCCAGCCGGGGACGAGCGTGGCCGCGACGAGCACGTCGTCCCCGCGCAGGTACGCGCACGCGCGCTCGCCCGCCTCGAGCGGGCGGTAGACGCCGGAGAAGGCGTGCGCGCGGCGCGCGCGCAGCCCGAGCGCGCGCGCGACGAGGTGGAGCTTCAGCGTGTCCCGATCCGGGCGCGCGCCGGCGCGAAGGTCGGCGAGCGCATCGCGCCGCCGCTCCCAGTCGACCGGACGGCGGTTGTCGGGATCGACGAGCGCGAGGCAGGGGAGCTCGTCGCCCTGGTAGATGTCGGGGACGCCGGGAGCGGTGAGCTTGAGGAGCACCTGACCGAGCGCGGCCGGCTCCGCCGCGCCGGCGACGCGGCGGGCGAACGTCTCCAGGTCGTCGAGGAACGGGCGCCGCCGGTAGAGCGCGCGGCAGAAGTCGCCGACGCGCTCCTCCCATCCGCGGTCGGGCTCGACCCAGCTCGTGTGCACCTTCGCCTCGCGCAGCGCCTTCTCGACGTAGCGCTCGAGCCGCTCCGCCGAGATCGGCCAGGCCCCGACGAGCGTCTGGTAGATGAGGTACTCCTCGCCCGCGTCGGGAGCCTCCGCCGTGCGCAGGGGCGCGTTGAGCTCGCGCCAGGCGAGGACGCGGGAACGCCACTCGTCCGCCATCGTCGAGAGCGCGAGGATCCTGGCGCGCACGTCGGCGCTGCGCTTCGTGTCGTGCGTCGTGGTGGCGAGCAGCGAGCGAGGGAAGCGAGCCGCCCGCTCCGCGGCGCGGCGGTGGAACTCCCCCACCGGGAGGCCGAAGCGCCCGGGGTCGCCGCCGACCTCGTTGAGCCCGACCAGCAGGTTGTAGCGGTAGAGGGCCGTGTCCTCGACGCCTTTCGCCATCACCGCGCCGGTCGTCTGCTGGAAGCGCGTCACGAACGCCTCGTGCCCGGGCTCGTCGAGCAGCAGGATGCGGCGCAGACGGTCGGGCAGCCCGGCCGCGGCGAGCGCCTCCCGGTCGTCCTCCTCGACCACGCCCTGCCAGGGCCGGACGTACGTGCGGTAGACGGGCAGCGACGCGAGCGCCAGCCCGAGGTCGAGCCCCCGAGCGTCCGCGCCCAGCTCGCGCTCGAGCCGCGCGACCTCCGGCGCGAACGTCGTCCGCGCCTGCTCGAGCTTCGCCCCGGAGGCGATCTCGCCGAAGCTCCTGCGCTCACCGGTCAGGTCGGCGTACAGGCGGGTCAGGGCCTCCTCCGCCGCCGGATCGACGAACAGGCCCTGGGCGTCCCCGAGGAAGTCGTACCCCGTCGTCCCCTCCACCGGCCAGCCGCGAAGGCGCTCGCCCGGCTCGAGGATCTTCTCGACCCACACGCGGCGGACGCCCTCCTCGCGCAGCCGCTCGAGGTAGCCGGCCGGGTCGGCCAAGCCGTCGACGTGGTCGACGCGCAACCCGTCGACCAGCTTTTCGTGAACGAGCCGCAGCACGAGGGCGTGCGTCTGCGCGAAGACCTCGGGATCCTCGACGCGCACGCCCGCGAGGTCGTCGATGTCGAAGAAGCGGCGGTGCCGGCCGCTGTCGGCGTCGACGTCGAAGACGCGAGCCCGCGTCGCCGGGTCGCGCCAGAACGGATTCTCGTCCGCGGCGGCCATGTGGTTCGGCACGACGTCGAGGATCACGCCGAGGCCCGCCCGGCAGAGCGCCCGGAGCTCGCTCTCGCCCCCGAGCACGTCCGAGACGTGCGTCGGGTCGACCACGTCGTACCCGTGCGCCGAGCCCGCCCGCGCCTGGAGGCACGGCGAGAGGTAGAGATGGCTGACGCCGAGGTCGCGAAGGTAGGGGACGAGGGCCCGGGCGCCCGCGAAGTCGAGGTGGGGTCCGAGCTGCAGCCGGTAGGTCGCTCTCGGAGCTCCGCTCACACCCGCTGGAGGAGAAGCAGCGAGCGAGGCGGCACGGGCACCTCGCCGCGCGCGAGGAAGACGGGCCCGTCGCCGTCCACGGCCGGGTCGGCCGTCGAGAGCACGAGCCGCCAGCGCCGCCCGAAGCGCCTCGCCGGGAGGCGGAAGGTGAGCGGCTCGTGGAAGGCGCTGAAGAGGAGCACGAAGGCGTCGTCGACGACCGGCTCTCCCTGGGGCGTCGTCTCGGTGATCTCCTCGCCGTTGAGGAAGACGCCGAGCGTCCGCGCGTCCTCGCGCTGCCAGTTGCGCGGGGTCATGCGCAGCCCGTCAGGGCGAAACCACCACACGTCCGGCAGACCCGAGCCCTTCTGCTCGCGCCCGCTCAGGTAGCGCTTGCGCCGGAAGACCGCGTGGGCGCCGCGCAGCGCGATGACGCGCCGCGCGAACTCGAGCAGTGCCTCGCGCTGCCCGTCGAGCCCCCAGTCGAACCAGCTGATCTCGCTGTCCTGGCAGTAGGCGTTGTTGTTGCCGCGCTGGGTGCGGCCGATCTCGTCCCCGCCGAGGATCATCGGCACGCCCTGGGAGAGGAGCAGCGTCGTCAGGAGGTTGCGGCCCTGCCTCGCGCGCAGGGCGAGCACGTCCGGGTCGTCCGTCTCGCCCTCGATGCCGCAGTTCCAGCTGCGGTTGTCGTCGGTGCCGTCGCGGTTGTCCTCGCCGTTGGCCTCGTTGTGCTTG
>CAZCIJ010000086.1:0-8050 GCA_964498265.1 uncultured Gaiellales bacterium
CGCTGCTCTGCCGCGCGGTCCGCCAGCCGTGGCTCGCGCTCGTCGTCGGCTCTCTCTACGCGGCCAGCGACGAGCTCCACCAGGCGTTCGTCCGCGGCCGCCAGGCGTCGCCGGTCGACTGGGCGATCGACACAGCCGGCGTGGCGCTCGGCGTCGCCGCCCTCGTGCTGTGGCGTCGCACGCGGTGAAGGCCGTCGCCGTCGACCTCGACCGCGCGCTCGGGGAGACGCGGAGGCTCTGGGACGCGTTCCTCGCCGACGCCGCGCGCCGCTACCGGCCGATCGCCGCGCTCGACGTCGAGGCGCTCCCGCGCGACCGCGGCGCGGCCGCCGCGGAGCTCGACCGCTGGGCCGCGAACGGGGTGGGCGACTGGCGCTCGGCGCTCGCGCGCTTCGCCGAGGATCACGGCCCGCTGTACGTCCGTCCCAGCGCTCGACCCAACGCGGCTCTCCGAAGGCTCGCGGGAGCCGGGGTGCATGTCGGCGTCTACACCGATGCTCCCGAGGAGCTCGCCCGCGTCGTCCTCGCCCATCTCGGCGTCGCCCGTCACGTCGAGGCGGTCGAGGCGGGGCGGGGCGCCCGCGAGCGGCTCGTGGCCCGCCTCGGCGAGGACGTCGTGGTCGTCGAGAGCGCCGCCGACCTCGAGGCGGCGGCGAGCTAGGATCCAACGAGGTATGCCGGAGCCGCGCAAGCCTCTCGACGATCGCCAGCTCGACGCCATCCTCGAGCGCCTCGACCGGGTGGCCTACGAGCTGCACGTGCTGAACAGCCGCCTCGACCACGCCGACGGCCTGCTGCGGGTCACGCACGAGCTTCGCACCCTCAACGAGTCGCTGCAGGCGCTCGCCTACGCGGCGCTCGGCCAGCAGGGGCCGCAAGTACGGCGCCGCCGCAGCGTCTAGAACGGGACGTTCCAGGGCTCAGACCGCGGGAATGGTCGCGGTGCCGTCCTCCAGTCTTCGGGATCGCAGTGGCCCACGGCGCAGTAGGCGCAGACAGCACCACGCGCCTCGCCTCGTAGACACAGGTCGAGAATCGCGTCACACGCGTGACAGGGCGGGATCGCTGGTACCACGTCTCCGGCTTCGCTCGACCCGGTAAGCGTCTGACGGTAACTCCTTCCTGAATACAGGGAACCTTCTGCTGTGAATCCTGGAATACTCATCGCCGTATCTCCTTCAAGCAAGTCGGGAACGAGTGAAGATGTCTGTCGGGAAGAGCGGGTAGCAGTGCGCCACACACGCCTCTCCGTACGCTATACAGGTAGCCAGGCACAGAACGGCGCCTACCCCGGTAAAGCCGGAGACACCACAGCCTGCTAGACAACCGGCCTGGACTTTGAGGCACTCCTTGACACACGCCGGATCCCGCCCGCCGAGCGAGGTTGACATCCGAAATGCATATGCGGCCGCCGGGATAGCAGCCGCAGTGGGTCGGAAATCGGCGCCATCAGCTCGCAGGAAGGTGCCGTACTGTCCTCTGGGCCAATCGAGCGATGAATCAGCGGTGAACCCGGGAACTATCGCCGCTTCTCGAGTCGTCATCGTGCCCTCCCTCGCCTTGAGCGCAAGCTGGGGTCAGGTCCCGCCTGTGGAACTCAGGGATCCAACGCAACAAGAGGGACCAGACCCCTGTTGCACAGGGGCCGCAGGTGCGCCGCCGCCGCAGCGCCTAGAACGGGACGTTCCAGGGCTCAGACCGCGGGAATGGTCGCGGTGGTCTCCTCTTTCGCAAGAGAGTGGAATCTCGTTCACGTAGGATCTGGCACACATATCCAAGTGCATCCTGTTCCTATGTCCACATACCTTGGATAAAAGTTATCTATATATCTATGGATGTCTTCACACATCAGAAAACAATTTCCGCCTGGCCTATGGCCGGCGTCATGTGCGGTTACCGTCGGGAATAGCGCTGGTACGACCCCTGGGCGCCGTGCCAACGTTACGATGTCCCGGCCGCCGTCGCGGAAGAAGGCTCCGTACTTCCCTCTCGGACGGTCGAGCGATGACTCGGCGGTAAACGCGGGAAGTGTTGCTGCTCCTCGAATCGTCATCCTCTCTCTCTCCCGGTTTGACTCACACTTGTGCTCTCGGTGTCTTGTCGCTTCTTCGGACGCTAGAGGCCTCGGTCGAAGTACGGTGACAGCTTGCTGACCAGGAACGGGAACTCCTCCGTGACGTCGACGCGGACGAAGTGCTTCTCGGTCACGTCCGTCTTGCGGTCGGTGTACGCGAGGATTGCCTCCACGATCACGCGCGTCCCGCTGAGGGGAGAGGGACGAACCTCGACGCTGCTGAGGGCGGCGTCGGCTGCGAAGCGCTCGGCAGTCCTCTCGTAGATCGCCGGGTAGCGGACCGACAGGTAGTTGAGGGCCCGGTCGGCGTCGGTCGCGCCCGCGTTGTCGCTCATCTGCATGATTCGGGCAAGCAGCTCCTCGGCGGCGGGCGCGAACCGCTCGGCCTTCATCCCGCTGGGCCGCGGAATGGAGCCGACGAGCGAGTCGACGTCGAAGGAGTAGAGCTGATCGAAGACGACGATCGGCACCATGAGCCCGTTGCAGAGATCGGGAGGAGCGACGGGTCCGAGGATGCCGATGACGACGTCGACGTCGGTCGGGCGGGGCGCAGGACGCAGCGCCTCGAGCAGCTGGTCGGTATCGAGGGGGTCGTGCGGGTGGAGAAGGTACGTCTCGATCCCCTCGACAGTGAACACCCAGCAGAGCTTGCGCAGCAGGTAGCGGTTCGCGCGGTCGGACAGCAGCGACCTGACGGCCTCGCGGTCGGTCAGCCCGGCCGTGTCCCCGCGTCCGGCCACCTGGGCGAACTCCTTCTCGACGGCCAGCGTCGGGAAGCGCGGCTCGATCCGCCCGAGCGCGTAGACGAACTGCGGGCGGGCGGGCGTGTCGAGGGGAGCCGCGGGTGTCGAGCCGGCGTCCCGTTGAGCGGTGACCTGCGGTGGCGGATCGCTCTCGGGCGCCAGAACCGCCTCCTCGTGCTCGGTTGTCTCCTGTGGTGGACCGCTCTGGTCGGTCATCGTCGCCTCCTCATCGTCATCTGCGAGCGTGGCCAGGTCGGCGGGCGTCCTAGCGCTATCCCAGGCGGCGCGCCTGTCGCCCGCGGATGCCGACAAGGCGGTTCAGCGCCTCGGCGCGGCGGCCGCATCCGCCGCACGGCCGAATGCCCAAGGTCGAGGTGGCGCGCTTGACGACGTCGCCGAGACCGATAGCCTCATCGCTCACGAACCCTGGGACGCGCATCTGGAATCGTGGGCCTTCCGGACGTTTCGCCACACGGTCCATCTCTCCCTCCAAGGTCGTTTACCGCCTCTGCGCCTTGCCGATCGCGCGGTACGCGCTCCACGCATCCAGCAGCGGCGGCACGACACTGCGGCGGCGCCTGCCGACGCCGGTCATGAGCGCCAACCTGAGCTCGGGGCCGGACACGCCGGGGAGCTCAGACCAGATCAGCGCGGCTGCCCCGGTCACGAACGGAGCGGCGGCGCTCGACCCTCCGAGCTGCACTCTCCCCCCGCCCGGCGCCAGGCTGGTCACCTCCTCCCCCGGCGCTCCGAGTCCCCGCCGGCCGATCGACCCCCCAAGGGTGGCACCCTCGGCGGGTCTTCCGGACCGAGCGTAGGCAACCACCGGCAGCACCCAGCCGTGCCGGGTCAAGGTCGAGCCGCCGATCACCCGTTGGTTTCCCGCCGCCACGACGACGAGCACGCCGCGGCGGGCCGCGAGATCGAGAACCTGGGCCAGCTCCCCCTGCTCCCGGGCCCGGGCCTCGGTCAACGCGGCGCTGACGTTCAGGATCCGGGCACCATGCTCGATGCACTCGAGCATGGCCGCGGCGAGCTCCCCGTGGGACGCGCTCGGCATGTCGTGAGACCCAAGCCGACCCTCGCCGAAGATCGGTCGCAGCAGAACCGTGCATCCCGGACAGATCGCCGGCACGGCCGTCCCCCGCCGAGCAGCCAGAATCCCTGCTACGAACGTGCCGTGGACGCACGACGCATCGTGCACCGTGCACGCCGCCGGCCTTCCCGGAAGCGTCCGCAAGCTGTCCCCGTTAAGGTCGGGATGGTCGACGGCAACGGGACCATCGATCAGACCCACCACCACTTCGGGACTCCCGGCGGTGACACCCATGAGGCGGGAAAGCCCCACTGGATCCAACGGATCGTTCCCCTCTCTCACGACCGGGGACGATGCGACCCGGCCGGCAGAGGCGATAGCTGTCGCGGGTCTCAATGCTTGCTCACAAGAACGGCACATCGACTCAGCGCGATCTCCGTGCCCATCAGCAGCCGGTCCAGCAGAGCTAGCATCGTGTCACTCGCGCGCGCGTTGTCAACCCCTGATCGAGCCATCTATCCGAGCAGATGCGAGAAACACGAGAGGATCGCAGGCTCGCCGTCGCTCGGCAGGGCACGTGGCATCGCCGGGGCCGCGGGCCATGTCCCGGCCGGGGCTGCCGATGAGGATGTCGTTGCGACCCGTCCCCCAGGGGCGTGTCGCGACCGGCGCCGTCGCGCGCTACCCAGTCAGCGTCGAGCGGACGTCCCGATCAGCGCGCTGTCGCTGGCGAGAGCGACCTCGCCGGCCGGCGCGGCTGCCTGGACGAGCTCGACCTCGACGCGGTTGTCGTGGAAGGTCGGGCCGCCGCCCAGGTCGGTGTCCCGCTCGGGCGTCGTCGCGTTGACGTTGACGCCGCCCTTCGAGAGCTTCGCCCACTGCACCTTGTAGGTGAAGGCAACGCCGGGGCGCGCCGCCTCGTCGACGAGCGCCTCGGCAACGAAGGCGCCGCGGTCGTTCCAGACGCGCACCTCGTCGCCGGTCTCGATGCCACGGGCGGCCGCGTCCAGAGGGTGGACGTGGACGCGGGGCGGCCCCGCCTTGCGCCGGTGCCACGGCAGGGAGGCGAACGTCGAGTTCACGAAGAACCGGCTCGCGGGGGCGACGAGCACGAGCGGGTAGCGCCGCGCGAGGTCGTCGTCGACGACCTCGTGCGGAGGCACGTAGCCGACGAGCGGGTCGTGGCCGCTCGCGGCGAGCGACTCGGAAACGAGCTCCACCTTGCCGCTCGGCGTGGGGAAGCCGCCCTCTGCGAAGGGCGCAGTGCCCCGCTCGAAGTCGGCCGCTCGCAGCCAGCCGTGCTCGCGCAGCCGCTCGAGCGTGATGCCAAGCGCCCGGCACCCGGGCGTGTCGAGGAGGTGGCGCGCGACGTCCTCGTCCGACTCGTGGAGCCGCGGGTGGTCGAGCCCGAGCGCGCGAGCGAGACGGCGAAAGATCTCCGTGTTCGGAAGGCACTCCCCGGGGGGCGCCACCGCCGGCTCGTTCCAGGACAGGTAGAGGTGGCCGTAGGCCGTGTGCAGGTCGGCATGCTCGAGCTGCATCGTGGCCGGCAGCACGACGTCGGCGTAGTCCGTCGTGTCCGTCGGGCGCTGCTCGATGACGACGGTGAAGAGGTCGTCCCGCGCGAGCCCCTCGCGCACGCGGTGGTGATTCGGGACGACGGCGGCGGGGTTGGAATCGAACACGACGAGCGCAGCGACGGGCGGGCTCTCGAGCTCCGTCAGCGCCTCGCCGAGGCGGGACATGTTGATCGTGCGCGCGGCCGGCATGGGCAGGTCGGCGGGGTACGCGACCCGCTGCGTGTCGACCGGGAAGTGCCCGGCGGTCACGCAGAGCGCACCGCCGCCGGGATAGCGCCAGTCGCCGGTCACCGCGGGGATGGCGCAGATCGCCCGGATCGCCGCCGCCGCGCCCCCGTGGCGCTGGAGGCCGAGGCCCAGCCGGATCGCCGTGGGGCGGCTCGAGGCGAGCCTGTCGCCGAGCTCGCGCACCGTCCGCTCGTCGAGCCCGCACACGGCCGCGGCGCGCTCCACCGGCCACTCGGCCAGCCGCTCCTCGAGCGCGGGCCAGCCGACCGTGTAGCGCTCGAGCCAGTCGCGATCGGCGGCCCCGGCGTCGAGGACGGCGCGCATGAGGCCGAGCGCGAGCGCCGCGTCGGTGCCCGGCAGCGGGGCGAGGTGCTCGTCGCAGCGCCTGGCCGTGTCCGTCCGGATCGGATCGATGGCCACGACGTGCGCGCCCTGCTCGCGCGCCTGGAGGACGAACCGCCACTGGTGGACGTTCGTCGACAGTGGGTTCACGCCCCAGAGCAGGACGAGGCGTGCGTGGGCGAGGTCTTCTGGGTCGAACCCGACGGGGCCGCCCAGGGTGGTCCGCAGCCCCTCCGACGCCGCGGCCGTGCAGATGGTGGTGCCGAGCCGCGAGGCGCCCAGCGCGGCGAACAGGCGAGGGCCCATCGTCCACCCCTGAATCTTCCCCATCGTGCCGGCGTAGTAGTAGGGCAGCACCGACTCGGGGCCGTGCTCGGCCATCGCCCAGCGCAGGCCGTCGGCGACGAGCTCGATCGCCTCGTCCCAGCCGATGCGCTCGAACCTGCCCTCCCCCTTCCGCCCGACGCGACGCAGCGGATACAGCAGCCGCTCGGGATCGTGGAGCGCGTCGAGGTAGTGGTCGACCTTCCCGCACAGCGCCCCGCGCGTGAAGGGATGCTCCCTGTCCCCTCGCAGGTCGACGGCGCGCCCGCCCTCCACCGTGACGACCCAGGAGCAGGTGTCGGGACAGTCGAGCGGGCAGGCGCCGCGGACGCTCACGGTCACGCTGCGGATTCTCGCACAGCGACAACCGGAGTGGGCGCCTCGGAGAGCACGCGAGCCGGCGGCTCGGGCGGCGGCTCCCGTCGCCGTCCGCCCAGAGCTCGTCTCAGCCCTTCTTCTTGGACTTCGCCGTCTGCGGCTCGATCGTGACCGTGTCGCCAACCGGCGCGATCACCGTCTCGCGCCCGTCGTCCCAGCGGACGCGGTAGCGGGGCTGATCGGGGTTGAGCACCTCTTCGATCACGCCGCCGCGGCTTCCCGGATCGAGCCGCTTCGGGCTCGCCCGCATGACGATCCGATCACCGGACTTCACAGCCATAGCATTCACCTACCCGTGGATCGTGACGATCAGCGGAATCACCAGGATAGCGACGATGTTGGTGATCTTGATCATCGGGTTCTAGGCGTCGACGACGGTGTCGCCCGTGACCGCCGCCGCGTGCGCCTCAGACCCCTTCCCGCCGAAGAGCCCGTCCTCGATCAGCTTCTTCGCGTTGTCCCAGGCCCCGCCGCCCGAGGTCATCGCGATGGCGAGGAAGATCCCCGTGACGATCGTCCCGATGAGCAGGCCGCCCAGCATCTCCGGCTTGATGATGCCCACGACGATCGGGAAGACCACCGGGATCGCGCTCGGCAGCATCATGTTCTTGATCGCCGCGCCGGTGACGATGTCGACCGATCGCCCGTACTCGGGTTTCCCCGTTCCCTCCATGATCCCGGGGATCTCCCGGAACTGGCGTCTCACCTCCTCGACGACCTGCCCTCCCACGCGCCCGACCGCCTGCATGGCAAGGGAGGAGAACAGGAACGGCATCAGCCCGCCGATGAAGAGGCCCGCGATCACCCAGGCGTTCTCGAGGTCGAACGAGATGCTGAGCCCCTGGGTGGAGAGCTCCGACGTGAAGCCGTCGAACAGCACGAGCGCGGCCAGGCCCGCCGAGCCGATCGCGTAGCCCTTCGTCACCGCCTTCGTCGTGTTGCCGACCGCGTCGAGCGGATCGGTGACGCCTCGCACCGACTCGTCGAGCTCGGCCATCTCCGCGATCCCGCCGGCGTTGTCGGTGACCGGCCCGTACGCGTCCAGCGCCACGATCAGGCCGGTCATCGCGAGCTGCGCCATGACGGCCACGCCGATCCCGTAGAGGCCGGCGATGGAGTTGGCGCCGACGATGGCCGCGGCGATCACGACCACGGGCGCCGCGGTCGCCTGCATCCCGACGGCGAGCCCCTCGATGATGTTCGTCGCGTGGCCGGTGGTCGACGCCCTCGAGATCGACTTGACGGGCGGCCAGCGGGTGCCGGTGTAGAACTCGGTGATCGCGACGAGCAGGAAGGTGACGGCGAGGCCGATGAGGGCGCAGCCGTAGAGGTCCCAGAAGCTGAA